>JAZSAB010000095.1:0-29792 GCA_045601675.1 Faecousia sp. | reverse complement strand
CAGAGTGGAGCGCGGCACCATCAAGGTCAATCAGGAAGTGGTGATCTGTGATTATCACGACCCGGATTATAAGCAAAAGGGCAAGGTGGTCGCTCTGTATGAGTATGACGGTCTGGGCAAGGCCCCCATCCAGGAGGCAAGCGCCGGCGAGATCGTCGCCCTTTCCGGTATGGCGGACATCACCATTGGTCGTACCCTGTGCGCCCCCGATACCATCGAGCCCCTGCCCTTTGTGAAGATCTCCGATCCCACCATCGAAATGACCTTTGCGGTCAACGATTCTCCCTTCGCCGGTCGTGAGGGTAAGTTTGTCACCTCCCGCAACCTCCGTGACCGTTTGGAAAAGGAGCTTCTTAAGGACGTTTCCCTCCACGTCACCGAGCAGGGCACCGATGCCTTCAATGTTGCCGGTCGTGGCGAAATGCACCTTTCCATTTTGATGGAGACCATGCGCCGGGAAGGCTATGAGTTCTCCGTATCCACTCCCCGCGTTCTGACTAAGGAGATCGACGGCAAGCTCTGCGAACCCATCGAGCGGATGGTTGCTGACGTTCCCGAAGAATGTATGGGCTCTGTTATCGAAAAGATGGGTCGCCGGAAGGCAGATCTTCTTTCCATGAATCCCATGGGCAGCCGCTACCGTTTGGAGTTCTTAGTGCCCTCCAGAGGTCTGTTTGGCTACCGTAACGAATTCCTTACCGACACCCGCGGCGAGGGCATTATGTCCTCTGTGCTGGACTCCTACGCCCCCGTAAAGGGCGAGATCGAACGCAGACTTACCGGCTCTCTCATCGCTTTTGAGACCGGCGAGGCCTGCTCCTACGGTCTTTATAATGCCCAGGAGCGCGGCAGCCTGTTTATTGGGCCCGGCACGCCGGTTTATGCCGGTATGGTTGTGGGCATTTGCAGCCGCAACGAAGATATGAACGTCAATGTCTGCAAGAAAAAGCAGCTGACCAATATGCGCGCTTCCGGCTCCGATGAGGCGCTGCGGCTGGTGACCCCGAGAGTTTTCTCCCTGGAGCAGTGCCTGGAATTTTTGGCAGACGATGAGCTGCTGGAGTGTACCCCCAAGAGCCTGCGTATCCGCAAGCGGGAGCTGGACCACGCTGCCCGTATGCGCCAGGTGATGAAAAAGCGCGCCCAGGAGTAAGCTATGAAACGGATACTGACGATCCAGGATTTTTCCTGCCTTGGAAAGTGCAGTCTGACGGTGGCGCTTCCCATTTTATCTTCCATGGGCATTTCCTGCACCGCCCTGCCCACCGCCGTACTTTCCACCCACACCGCCTTCCCTGGTCCCCATATCCATAGTCTGACCGAGGATATTACCGCCATTTCAGACCACTGGAAGACCATTGGGGCAGAGTTTGATGCCATTATGGTCGGTTACCTCTCCGATCCAGAGCAGGCAGAGGCGGTATACGGCGTGATTGAGACGTTCCAATGCCCTGTTGTGCTGGACCCGGTCATGGGCGACCATGGCAAGCGCTACTCCGGCATCGGCGAAGACCATATCGAGGCTATGAAGGATCTGTGCCAGTGCGCACAGGTGATCCTGCCCAATGTTACGGAAGCATCCCTGCTTACCGATGTTCCCTATCAGGAGCAGACCGACGGTCAGTACCTGCGGCAGATGCTGGACAAGCTCAACCGTCATGATACCTGCAACGTGGTGATCACCGGCATTTCGCCAAACGCAAACAGCACCGGTTTTGTTGGGTATGCGGTGGGAGAAGGTATGTTCTCCTATCAAAACAAGAGAAATCCCCAGTCCCAGCACGGAACCGGAGATATGTTCAGTGCGATCTTTACCGGTGCCTGGGTATCCGGAAAAACCGTAGACGAGGCTGCGAAGATTGCCGCAGGCTTTGTAGAACGGGTGCTGGAAGCAACCGTTACCCCCACCCCCTTCGGCGCGGAATTTGAGACCCAACTGCCCTGGCTGCAATCCCAACTCTAAAAGGAGCGTCTATTATGCACGATCACGAACATAACCATGAGCATGCCTATATGCACTCCCACGGTCTTGCCCATACCCATGGACATGTCCACGAGAACCAAAAGGCTGTCATTAACCGGCTCGCCCGCGCCATCGGTCACCTGGAGAAGGTAAAACGGATGGTGGAAGCCGGAGAGGATTGCTCCGAGGTGCTTGTTCAGCTTGCGGCGGTGAACTCCGCCCTGCACAACACCGGCAAGGTCATCCTCATCGACCATATGCGCCACTGTATGGTGGACGCAGTAGTCGCCGGAGATGAAGATGCCATCAACGACATCTGCCAGGCTGTGGATAAGCTAATGAAATAAAAACGAAGCACCGCCTTAGGCGGTGCTTTTCTTTATTGTTCGATTGCCGGCTCGATCTTCCGGGGAGGCATACCGTTGTCCTTCTTGCGCAGCGCGAACACAAAGAACGGCAGCGCTACGGGGAACAGGATGCTCAGCACCAAAAACAGTACCGCATCATCCGGTGTGCAGGAGAAGAAAAGGTGATAGTATGCAATGTACGTATGTACCATCGACACGATGGAGATCACCAGCATCGCAAGGGCGAGCACCAAAACGGCAATGATGATCGGTAGAGCCTGGATTGGATCAAAGGTGCTGAAGGTGACCATTTTCTCAACATACTGACCAATGAGAATCGCGACGACCTCTACGGGAATCGTCAGCACAATAGCTGCGATATCCAGACCCAGCAGGATCTTACGGCGATTGCGAACCTTGCCCTTGACCACATACTGGAACTGGTCGGAAATACTGCCCAGCACCCAAACATTGCCCAAGGGCAGCCAGGAAAGCCAGCCGTGACGGATGCCCCGGCGGTTTGCTACTGTGTGCATACCCGCAGCGCCAAAAATGTAGCTTACCAGACCGAACAGCAGGCTGATGCCGAGTACTGCAATGTAAATTGCCAGGATAATGCCCAAGCCTGCGCCTAAAGCCTCAAATCCCTCAAAGGCGCCAAAGTCTTCCATGCCACCAAAGCTGTCAAATTCGTTGTAGGGAATCATATTCATACCTCTTTCTTTATTCGATGATATATGCAGAAAGGATCTGTCCGTAATAGGCAGTGTGGTAGTCGCCCTCCGGGAACTGATCGTTTCTGGGATAGTATCTGTCTGTGTTTTCCTGGTTGATGGCCGCGGGATCCTGGTCCTGGCGGTAGATCACCTTGCACTCCAGGGTCAGAGGCAGTTCCTTGATACCGGGAACGCTGATGGTCTCGGGTTCTTCCAGCGTCAGACCCAGCTCCTTAATCTTATCCATATCTCTGCCGGACTTGGTACCGCAAACGCCCAGGATACTCTTATCAAGCTCGCCGTAGGGAACATTGACGGTAAACTCCAGGTTCTTATCCAGCAGCTCCTTGGTGTAGCGGCTCTCACGGACGAAGGCAATGAAGATGGGTTTGCCCCACTGAATGCCAAGGGTGCCCCAGCCGATGGTCATGGTATCCACGATGCCGTCCGCCTTGGTGGTAAGCAAAACGCCCTTACCCACATTCTCCAGGATCTGGGGTGCGTATTCCCATACGTTGATTTTTCGTTTCATAGGCGATTCCTCCTATTAAGGTTTTACAGTATTATCATACTCGCATTACAGAGAATTTGCAAGAAAAATTCTGCAGCGCTGCGGACCGACACTTTTTTCCGTTTTTCACTTTACAAACGGAGAAACATTTGCTATAATACTCGAGCTATGCGCCGGTGGCTCAATGGATAGAGCATCGGATTCCGGTTCCGAGGGTTGGGGGTTCGAGTCCCTTCCGGCGTGCCAAAAATACGGGGAAGGCTTCCGCCTTCCCCTTATTTTTGTCCGCCGAGGGACTCGAATAATGTAAATCGCAACAGTCCGGTGGACTGTTGCTCGCGAGGGCTTGACCGAGCGACACCTTACAATTTGCCTTGGCAAATTGCACGAGTCACTCCGGCGTCCTTAAATGCTCATATCAAGGAGTACCGTTCAGTTTATCTTCCGCCCATTTGCTTGGATTTCCCGCAATGTATTTCCATATTCCTTGATAATCTATGTCATTGCGAACAACATGATCATAAAAGCCTTTTTGCCAGATGGAATGTCCTACTTGCTTGGTAACCGTCCCTTTCATTAAGCGCACTACCGTAGATATTGTAGGGGCGATCATTGATCGCCCGTTACAATCCGTTGATATTTGCAGTAATAAATGAATATGGTTAGGCATAATTACAAATTTATCGACATTAACAGTGGGGTAATGCTTCGAAATAGCCTCTACACTTCGTCTTACTATTCTACCAAGATCAGTCAGTGGCACATTTTCCGGGCGATCAATGATCGCCCCTACATCCGTCCAAAACAGATTCCTGTGTTTGTCAGTGCAGACCGTAATAAAATATGCATTGGGAGTACTATAATCATAATCCCTTAAGCGGTTTTGTTTTCTCTTCGGCAGATCCATATTGCTACCTCTTGTTACAAAACTATGCTCTCGTCATTGCTACATACCTTCACGATTTGACCATCCTTGATCAGATACGCTTCGCCATAGAGAACTTCCGTCCCATTTTCAGAAAGTATATAGCTCCCATCATTCAGCGCATAGAATTCCCGTCCGCAGCTATCCGGATATGCAATATCTTCAAATACACGCATACCATCCAAAACATCGTCCTTTATCATCTGATAATGAGGAAGGATCATTCTTTTCGTCAAACCCAATCCGGATATAAATCTATTGTATTGGGGATCCGTTGCTTCACCATCGAGTTCGGGGTGGGCATAAACGGTTTCTGCACAATTCATTGTTCCTGCACTGATACCAATGATGATCCCATTAAAGCCCGCCAATTCTTCCTTAAGTGCAATGCGTTGGAAGAAGTTGTTTTGTGTTGGCACGTGTCCTCCGGATAGAATAATTACATCATAATTACACAGATTTTTAATAACATTTTCATTTCGGCAATCACATATGTCATAGGTTTCAATCGACATGCCATGAAACGGGAATGCATATAAGAAGGCATCATGGTAAGATTCCGATTTTTCAATATCATCAGGGTCTGCAGCCACAAATAATACTTTTGCTTGTACCGGCCATCGTGCTTTCAGGTTACAGACCAGATTATTGTCAGTTAAAAGTGCGGAAGGGACTCTCCGCCCATCGAGTTTTATCGATCCACCTATATGGCTTGTCAAGAATACTGTCATAATACACCTTCTTTCTTGACCGGAATTATATCATATTCCATTTAAGAGTGCAATATCGCCCTTTGTTTCTCTCAGAAAGCATATGGAGTCGCAGAGTCTCATAGTACGCGGGCGATCATTGATCGCCCCTACAAAGTATTACGAACCGCTTTTTAAAATAATAGGGGCGGATACGCGACCCGCCCCTACGCATTATAATAAGAATTTTTCTACTACTTCGGCAATGCCGTCGTGGTTATTGTCCCGGATGGTGACATAGCCAGCCTGTTCCTTGACCCGGTCGATGGCGTTTGCCATAGCAACGCCCAGACCTGCGGTTTTGATCATAAGCAGATCATTTTCCTGGTCGCCCACCGCAATGCTGTCTGCCACAGGTACACCCAAAAGGTCGCAAAGGCGAAGGATCGCCGTGCCCTTATTGAGTCCCTTTGCCACGATCTCCATATAGTGGTTGCTGGAATACAGGCAATCGGTCTCCGCAGAAAGCTCGGACTTCAGGAGCTTTTCTGCCCGCTCCAGGACCGCCCGGTCCGTCAGGCTGATGGCAAGGACCTTGGGGACTTTCTCCCCCAGCTCCTCCTGGAAGCTGCTCACCTGGCGGAACACCGTTCCGGTGGTGCTGCGGTAGTACTCCACCGCCTCCTTGTCGTGGTCCGGCTCTACCAGCACATGGGTCGCGTCATAACCCTGGGCGTGGACGCCGACCTGCTTGCAAAGCCCCAGGGCCTTCAGCGCGGTCTCCTTGGTAAGGTAATTTTCGTAGATAGGCGCGCCCTTGCCACAATCGTAGATCACACCGCCGTTAAAGGCGATGATATAGCAGCCATCCCCCGTAAGTCCCAACTTTTCATTCTGGATCTTGGCGCTGGCAAGGGGTCTGCCGGTGGTGATGACCACCCGGTGTCCCAGGTCCAATGCTTTCTGCAGCGCCGCACGGTTGCCGGCGGTGATCTCCTTTTCATCGTTAAGAAGTGTGCCATCCAGGTCTAAAAACAGTACTTTCATAAAATCCTTCTTTCACGCTGACAGGGCGACCCCGGTAACAGAGGTCGCCCTTCGGTGTTATTTTACATAGTCCATGCAGATCCAGCCGTTTTCGACTTTACCCCAGCTCTTACCGCTGACCTTTTTGGTCTCGGTGACGGTAACCTTAGTGCCTTCATACAGGTAGCCCACGATGGACTTATCCGTACCTGCGCCGCTGCGGACACAGAGACAATCCGCGGTGACGGTCTTCTTCTGCGCGGTTGCGGGCTTTTCGGTGGTAGTCGAGTTGGAAGAAGCAGAGTCTACCTTGATGTAGTCCATGCTGACCCAACCCTTTTCGATTTTGCCCCACTTGGTGCCGTTGACGGTCTTCGTCTTGGTGACGGTGATCTTTTCACCGGGCTTTAAGTATCCGGCAATGGAGTAGGATGTGCCTGCGCCGCTGCGGACACGAAGCCAGTCGCTTACATTGACCGTGCCGGTGATCTTCTTAGAGTCGGTGGTGGTGGACTGATTCGTGTTCTCGGACTTTTTGTCCAGCTTAATGTATTCCATACTGACCCAGCCGTTTTTGATCTTGCCCCATTTGGTGCCGTTTACGGTCTTGGTCTTTGTGATAGTGACCTTTTCACCGGGCTTTAAGTAGCCGGCGATGGAGTAGGAAGTGCCTGCGCCGCTGCGGACACGGAGCCAGTCGTTTACATTGACTGTGCCGGTGATCTTTGAGCTATCAGAAGAGGTGCTTCCGGTGTTGGTTTCCGTCTTCTTGTCCAGCACGATGTAATCCATGCTGACCCAGCCGTCGCTGATCTTACCCCAGACCATTGCGCCGACTACCTTCTGCTCCAGGATCTCCACCCGGTCATTGGGCTTCAGCTTACGGACTTCGGAGTAACCGGTGCTGGGACCGCTGCGAACGCGGAGCCAGTCGTTTACCTTTACCGTACCCATCACCTTTTCCTTTTCAGGCTCGGTCTCTTCAGGTTCGGTTTCTTCCGGCTTGGTTTCCTCGGGTTTGGTTTCCTCGGGTTTGGTCTCCTCCGGTTTGGTTTCTTCCGGTTCGGTTTCCTCGGGTTTGGTTTCCTCAGGTTCGGTTTCTTCCGGTTTTGTCTCTTCGGGAGTAGTTTCCTCCGGCTTGGTCTCATTCGTAGGCTCGTCCTGCTTGGACATCACTTCTTCAAAATTGGTAAAGTCAAGGCAGATCCAACCGTCCTTAAACTTGCCCCACTGGTAATCGCTGCCGTATGCAGTCTGGGTAATGGTCAGCTTGTCGCCCTTTTTGACGGTGCCGACAGAAGCGTAATTGGTGCCGGGACCCTTGCGCACATTGACCTCGTCACCGGTGACCTTGATCTTGACCTTAATGTTCTCTTCTTTCTTCTCCTCTACCTCGTTACCCTTGCTGTCCAGCCAGTGGGCATACAGGGTAGCACCTGCGGTGGAGGCATCCAGGACGGTGACTTTCTCGCCGCCCTTCTTCTGGGTATACCAGCCGTCGAAGGTGTATTTGCCGTACTTGGGAACCGGGAAAGGTTCTGCGGTCAAGTCAGAATCATAACCCTGGCTCTTGGGGCTGGTGGTGCCGCCGTTGGCATCGTAGAGTACATACTTATAGTTTTCCGGTGCAGTCTTGGAATAAATACCGTTTAAGTAGATATTCGCTTCACAAAGACGGCGTCTGAGCAGGAATGTCTTGATCTGTCCGCCGGCGCTGCACCAAAGGGCAAAGGCGCGGATCAGATCGTTGCCGGTAGCGCCTTTTACAATGGCGTTAAAATATGTACCGGTGGACTCGCCTGTCCAGCCTGTGCCGCAGTTATAGGAAAAGAGCACGATGGCATCGAACTGATTCTGGGTCAGTTCCAGCTCGTACTTATCAATAATCTTCTTATTGATCTGCTTTTCAATGGCTCTGAGGTGGTTGCGCAAAAGCGTCGAGGCTTCTTTCTTGGTAATGCCGTTTTCGGTATAGTACTCCAGCATATCCGCGGGGCAGGCAGTGCCGTAACCGATGGTATACTGCGCATAATCCCAATACGGTTTCTTGCTGAAGCCTTCCTCTTGTTTCAGCAGTTCAATGCAGTCATCGCTTGTTTTCATACCTGACGCCGCCGAAACCGGGGTAACCCCTACCGTCATCACGCCAAACACGGTGACAAGCGCCAAAAGTAAACTGATAATCCGTTTCTTCACCGCATTAACTCCTTTCGCTGTGAATTCCCGTCTATTATAACAAATATCGTGTGTAAATGCAACCCTTTTTTCGCATTTATTACATTCTTGTTACACTTTTTCGGCGGTAATTGTTGTAAATTCGCGTAGTTTTGTGCTATTTTTGCCATATTATGGAAGAATAAATTTCTTGTGGTTTACATAAACTTTTGATATGTTGTTGTCTTTTCCCCTTTTCGTTGCATTTTTTCCGCATTTATGATAGTATAAAAGCAGCAAAAAAGAAGGAGGTGCGCCTGTGGATAAGCAAAAAGTCCTTGTGGGTATGAGCGGCGGAGTGGATAGCTCTGTTGCCGCTTATCTTTTAAAAAATGCCGGATACGACTGCCTGGGCGCATCTATGGACCTGTGCCGGGGTCTGCCGGACATTGCGCCTGCGGACCTTACGGATGCCCGGAATGTGGCAGACAAGCTGGGTATTCCCTTCTGCAGCTTAGACGCGGCAGAGCCTTTCCGGAAGTTCGTGGTGGATAGCTTTGCAGACAGCTACGAAACCGGTCTGACACCAAACCCCTGCATCCAGTGCAACCGGTATTTAAAGCTCGGGTATATGCTGGACCGTGCCCTGGAAATGGGCTGCGACTTTGTTGCCACCGGTCACTATGCGGTTATTGAAAAGGACGAAAAGACCGGCAGGTTTCTACTGAAGAAAGCCGCGGATGCCGCCAAGGATCAGACGTATTTCCTGGCGTGCCTCGATCAGCACCAGCTCAGCCACCTGCTGCTGCCTCTGGGCGTTTACACGAAAGAAGAGATCCGCGCCATTGCGGAAACGCAAGGTTTTCTCAATGCCCGACGGAAGGACAGTCAGGACATCTGCTTTATTCCCGACGGGGACTATGTATCCTTTCTCAAGAAATACACAGGAAAGACTTATCCCGCAGGTAACTATTTGAATCTTGAGGGTAAGGTGGTCGGTCAGCACAGCGGCGCGATCTGCTACACCATCGGTCAGCGCAAGGTGCTTGGCATTGCCCTGGGTGGGCCGGCTTATGTGGGGCATAAAGATATGGCGCAAAACACCGTCACCTTAGGTCCCAACGACGCTCTCTTCCGCAGCGAGCTCATCGCCGATACCCTAAACTGGATCCCCTTCCCGGATCTTACAGAACCTATGGAAGCGGAAGTAAAGGTCCGCTACCGCCACACCCCGCAAAAGGCAACGGTGTTTCCCGAGACGGACGGCACCGTCCGGATTCGCTTCGCAGAACCCCAGAGGGCCATTACTCCGGGACAAAGCGTTGTGATGTACCGGGGTGATCTGGTGCTCGGCAGTGGCATCATCCGCCGTGTCTTATAGTATGTTTTCACAATCCCGGCAGGGCTACCTGCCGGGATATTATACAGCTTTACAAGATGTGGAAATTCCGCTCCTTTCCTATTGACTTTTCGTGTTAAATTAGGTATAGTGTTATCGATATAAAAAGACAGATTAAAGTCTTGATTTAAAGGAGTGTACGATATATGAGCAAGATCAGTGTTATCGGCGCAGGCAGTGTTGGCGCAACCATCGCCAACGACCTGATGATCCAGGGCGTTGCCACCGAGATCATCTTAGTGGACATCAACAAGACCAAGGCAGAGGGCGAAGCACTGGATATTTACCAGGGCGCACCGTTCCATTCCCCCGCCATCGTCCGTAGCGGCGACTACAGCTCCATCAAGGGTTCTGACATCGTTGTCATCACCTGCGGTATGCCCAGAAAGGCCGGTATGTCCCGTCTGGATCTGGCTCAGGTCAATGTGGACATTCTTAAAGATATTACCCCCGACATCGTCAAGAACGCACCCGATGCTGTCTATGTCATTGTCTCTAACCCCGTTGACATTATGACCTATGTCTTTACCAAGATCTCCGGTCTTCCCGAGCGGCAGATCATCGGCTCCGGCACCATTCTGGACACCAGCCGTCTGCAGTCCGAGCTGGCAAGACGCTTCCATATCAGCGCGAAGAATGTCCACGCTCATGTTTACGGCGAGCACGGCGACAGCTCCTTCGTCCCCTGGTCCCTGGTCCACATCGCAAACAACCATGTGGATGTCTACAAGGCAAACTCCCCCGATCGTGACCGCATCCACTGGAATCAGGACTACGAGGAAGTGGAAGACTTCGTTAAGAAGTCCGGTGGCATCATCATCAAGAACAAGGGCGCGACCTTCTATGCGGTTGCTATGTCCGTGTGCCACATCTGCAAGTGCGTGTTCGCAGGCGCAGGCACCGCGCTGACCGTCTCCACCATGATGCACGGCGAGTACGGCGTAGACGATGTATGTCTGTCCATTCTCCACCTGGTGGATCGCCAGGGCGTCCGCGGCAAGATCCTCAACAAGCTGACCGAGGAAGAAATTGAGAAGCTGCACAGCAGCGCCAACAAGCTCAAAGAGATCATCGCTCAGCTGAACATCTAAGAAAGCCATTAAGAGAGCTGCCTTGCAGCTCTCTTTTTATTTCCCCTGTATTTGACAGTGCTATGCAGATGTGTTAGAATACATACAATAAGTATGCTGGAATACTGTATGCATCGAGGTAGTTTTATGGGTAAGATCCAGGTAACAAAGACGCATATCCCGGGGCTTTGCATCATTGAGCCTACTGTCCACGGGGATCACCGCGGCTATTTTATGGAAGTCTATAACCAGGAGGATTTCCGTGCCGCCGGTATTGAAGCGGTGTTCGTGCAGGATAACCAAAGCCTGTCCGTAAAAGGCACGCTCCGCGGTCTGCATTTTCAAAAAAAGCATCCCCAGGGAAAGCTGGTCCGGGTCCTTTCCGGACGGGTCTTTGATGTGGCGGTGGATCTGCGCAAAAGCTCCCCTACCTTCGGCAAGTGGTACGGTATCGAGCTCAGTGGAGAAAACAAAAAGCAGTTTTATATTCCCGAAGGCTTTGCCCACGGCTTTTTGGTGCTTTCCGAAACCGCTGAATTCTCCTACAAATGCACCGATTTCTACCATCCCGAGGACGAGGGCGGTCTTGTTTGGAATGACAGCACCGTAGGCATTTGCTGGCCGGAGCTTTCCGACGGAATAGACCCTATCCTTTCCGAGAAAGACCGGAACCTGCCCACACTCAAAGACACATTTTATTTCTGATTCATCAGGAGACAGATATGCAGCACGTATTTATTGTAGGCTCCAAGGGTATTCCCGGCGCCTACGGCGGATATGAGACCTTTGTGGATAAACTGACAGAGTATCATCAAAACGAGGATACACTCAGCTACCATGTTGCCTGCAAGGGTACGCACAACAGGGAGTTTGGCTACCACAGCGCTCGGTGCTTTACCATCAATGTGCCGAACATCGGTCCTGCCCAGGCAATTTATTACGATGTGGCGGCGCTTTCCAACTGCTGCCGTTACATTGAGGAAAATCGCATCCAAAATCCCATCGTCTATATTCTCGCCTGCCGGATCGGACCCTTTATGGCCCATTTCGTCAAGAAGATCCACAAGCTTGGCGGCAAGGTGTTTGTAAATCCCGACGGTCACGAGTGGCTGCGGGGCAAATGGCCCGCCCCCGTGCGCAAGTACTGGAAGATCTCCGAACGGCTTATGGTTAAGGGTGCGGATCTTCTGGTCTGCGACAGCAAAAATATTGAAAAATACATCCGGGAAACCTATGCCGAATACGCTCCCAACACCACCTTCATCGCGTACGGCGCGGAAACACGGAAAAGCGCCCTTGCCGATGACGACGGAAAGCTCCTTTCCTGGTACGAAGAAAAAGGTATTGCCCCTAAGGAGTATTACCTGGTGGTAGGTCGGTTCGTGCCGGAAAACAATTACGAGACCATGATCCGGGAGTTTATGATGAGCAAGACCGAGAAAGTCTTTGCCATCATTACCAATGTCAACAAAAAGTTCCTGGATAAGCTGGAGGAAAAGCTTCACTACCGCAGCGACAGCCGCATCCGCTTTGTGGGTACGGTGTACGACCAGGAGCTTTTAATGAAGATCCGGGAAAATGCCTACGGCTATTTCCACGGTCACGAGGTGGGCGGTACAAATCCCAGTCTTTTGGAGGCTCTGGGCGCTACCCGACTGAATCTTCTCTTAGATGTGGGCTTTAACCGGGAGGTTGCGGAGGATGCCGCCCTCTACTGGACAAAGGAAAACGGTAGTCTTGCCCGGCTGATTGAAAGTGCGGACAACATGTCCGAAGCGGAGATCTCCGCACTTGGGGAAAAAGCAAAAATGCGGGTAAAAACCGCATACAGTTGGGAGTTTATCAGCTCCGAATATAAGAATTTGTTTCTCAGATAAAAAAGGAGGGAAAGGATATCTATGAACGATCTAACCGAGGTCCATAAGCTTACCCTTTCCCTGGCAAAGGTATTTATTTCGTTGTGCGAAAAGCACGGTCTTCGCTACTATTTCATCGGCGGCTCCGTTATTGGTATCCTGCGGCACGGCGGCTTTATCCCCTGGGACGACGATATCGATATCGGTATGCCCAGGCGTGATCACGACCGGCTGATGGAGATCCTGAAAACGGATATGCCGGAGGGTTATGGCATCTGCAACCGCCACACTGATGAGAACTGGCACTTTAATCTGAGCCAGTTTGTGGATATGGAAAGCGAGATCCTCATCCATTTGGCGCAGACTCCTCGGAGCGCCCATGTTTGGCTGGATATCTTCCCTCTGGACGGTCTTCCTACCGGAAAACTACGCCGATGGTTTCATGTAAAAAACATTCTCCTGCACCGCTATCTGGTGCAGATTGCCCACGTCACCACCCAGGTGGACGCCTACCGAAAACGCCCCGCTTTGGAGAAGCTGGTGCTGGGGTTCTGTAAGGTCATTCCCATCGGAAAGCTCATAAAAACCGACAAGGTTTTAGATCGGATGGAACGGATCCTGCGCAAATATGATTATGACGAAAGTGTTTTCGTTGGCAATATGCTGGGTCGGCAGAGAGAGAACGAGGTGGTGCTCCGGGAGCAATTCGGAACACCCGTTCAAAAGCAATTTGAGGATATTCTTGTGAATATCCCGGAAAAATATCACGAACTGCAGACCCATTTCTATGGCGACTACATGGCAATGCCCCCGGAAGAAAAGCGGGAGTCCCACAATGTGACCATTGTAAAAGCGCGTGCCCTGCCCCAAAAGTAAAAAGAAACGGAGTGCAAAGTATGAATTACGGTATGATTTTATCCGGAGGAATCGGCAGCCGGATGCAAAGCGCCAATATGCCCAAGCAGTATTTAGAGGTGGACGGCAAACCCATTTTGATGTACACCATCGTGCCCTTTGACGAGAGCGACAAGGTGGACCACATCGTCATCGTCGCCCACCCTCAGTGGCACGAACAAATCCGCGCCTGGCTGAAGCAGTACGAGGTAAAAACCCCGGTGACTCTTGCTGTTAACGGTGAAAATCGTCAGGACAGTGTCATCAGCGGTCTGCACTGCTGCGCGTCTATCAAGACCCCCGAAAAGGGCGATAAGGTGATTATTCACGACGCGGTACGTCCCTTGATCGACACACGGATCATTGCCGATTGCTTTGACGCATTGGACGAATACTCATGCTGTGTCACCGCTATCCCGGATTATGATACCACCTGGGTAAGCCTGGACGGCAAGACCCTTACAAAACGTGCAAACCGCGATGAGCTTGTCCTGGGACAGACGCCGGAAGGCTTCGACCTTCCCTTCTACCTGGAGCTGAACAAGACCATCACCGAAGAAGAACTTGCAACCATCCACGGTTGCTCCGAGCTGCCCTTCATCCGCGGCTACGATGTAAAGATCGTTCAGGGCAGCGTGATGAACATCAAGCTCACCCGCCCCGAGGATATGACCCTCTTCAAGGCGCTGATCCACGCTGATAAATAGAAAAAGGACGTATTGTAAAACAGTAAATGTCCATTAGAACCTGTAGGGGCGACTATTAGTCGCCCGCGGGCGCTACTGAGTGTCCCTACATCCACAGCGTGTAAATGCTTGCATAAAGATAGGGAGGCACTGTTTAGACTGCCCCAGTTTGTGCAGACGGCACAAAAAGGACCCTATGTAGGTAATATTTAGTTTAAGCGGAGTGGCGTAGCGTTAGTTGTATCTCTCCAGTTTTTAACTGGATGTGCTCGTTATTATAGAAGTCAATGTAACGATCAATCATTTCGTTTGCTTCATTAAACGATTGTGGTATATGTCGTAAATGCATTCTGTTTTTAGTATAGAGAAGACCTTTTCCGCCAGTGCATTATCGTATGGATTTCCATGCCTTGACATTGACGGTGTGTTTTTATAATATTGATTTAGCTAAAAATATACTTGTGACGAATATTGAAAGCCTTGGTCGCTGTGGAGCTGCAACTTCGCAGCGGCTCTCGTTTTCTTCCGCATTGCCAGCCGGATTGTGTCCAAGACAAGATTGACCATTTGTTGTGTAGTTGTCTTATATGCAACTATGCTGTTATCATATATATCTCAAATCACAGACAGATATAGCACATTCTCTTTGGTATGGATGTAAGATATATCAGCAACCCATTTTGTATTTGGTTGTCCGCCCAAAACTGACGATTTAACAGGTTTTCATACTTGTATTCTTTCAATGTTTTGGTCGGTTTTCTTCCTCTGTTTTTTGCTGTGTTCTTTGCTTCTTGCGGGAACGCTCTAATAACTTTTTCACTACGAGTTTACTGTCAACGCCACAGTACTCCGTGATCTCACGTTGTGTCACGCTCTGCTCCACCATTGCCTGAATTACAGGAAGCAGCCTCTTTATATGTGTGTATTTTCGTTTTGACATATCAATTCCCCCTATGTGGTTATTATCCCACACGGGGGGGGCTTTTGTCTATTGTCCTTTTTTCTGGTTCAGTCTGCTTCTCGTAATAACCCTCCATAACGGTTTCATCATGGGAAGAAAACGGGATCGCCAGCAGCACCCGTTTTGCGCCCACCAACTTCAGGTCCTTGAGTACCGCTTCTTTATTGAAGGTAGGCGCTGTAACCATAACAGGCACAGAAACATCGTACATTTCTATCCCCTCCCGAAAAATGTTAATTATTCGAAATAATTTAATTTATTTTAACACAGTAACTATTTCTTTACAACACCAGTTTTCTAAATTCTTTTCATTATTGAAACTACAAAAGGCGTCCAGAACACATGGATCTGGCAGTATACCACGCCTGTAACAACCGGCATTTGGAAAGCCGCGTGGCTTGATTTTCCTAAGTGATCGTAGTATAATTCTGCTAAATGCGTTTGCTTCGTCTATTTTAAGAGCATACCCGAAACAAACAGAAAGAAGGCTCTTCCTTGAAAGGACTTAGTGCAAATAACCCAAACAGCGACAAACAATATAAGCGGATGCTGGAAACTCCGATTCCAAGATTGATCACATCTTTGGCGGTCCCAACGGTAATTGCCTCTCTGATCACGGTGATCTACAACACCGCTGATACCTATTTTGTTTCACAGATCAACAAATCCGCTTCCGCAGCGGTAGGCGCAGTCTATGCGATCATGGCAGTCGTTCAGGCCCTCGGCTATGGCATAGGCGTAGGCGCCGGCAGTCTTATTAGTCGGAAGCTTGGTCAAAAGGACAATGCAGCCGCAGACCGATATGCATCCAGCGCGTTTTTTGCTGCCGTTTTCGCCGGAATGGTCATAGCTGTTGCGGGACTTTCCTTTTTGAACCCCTTGTTACGGTTCCTGGGCTGCACCGACACCATGATGCCCTATGCGATCCCATATGCCAAATACATCTTGTGGTCCGCTCCTATCAACTGCGCAACCTTTGTGCTGAATAACACCTTGCGAAGCGAGGGTTTTTCCGGGTTAGCCATGATTGGTATCGGCACGGGAGGAATCCTCAATATGCTGCTGGATCCGCTGCTGATTTTTACCTTTGAAATGGGAACAGGCGGTGCGGCGCTTGCCACAATGCTCAGCCAGATCGTCAGTTTCTGTATCCTTGCAGTGCAGTTCGTATCCGGAAGATCCATTGTGCAGATCAGACTCAAATATGTCAGCAAAAAGCTTGCGGACTACCGGCTGATCGTTACCACAGGACTTCCCACCATCTGCCGGCAAGGATTGGGGAGTGTGGCAGCTGCGGTTTTGAATATCCAAGCCGTTGGCTACGGTGGCGACGCTGCGGGCGCGGCAATTACGATTGCAAACAAGATCTACACACTCGTCCGACAGATCTGTATTGGCATCGGACAGGGTTTCCAACCCGTGGCCGGCTATAACTACGGCGCCGGCAACAAAAAACGCACGTGGCAATCTTTTCAGTTTGCTGTCAAGTTAGGCAGCGTGATCTGTATCGTATTTGCGGTATTTGTGGCTTTGTTCGCCAATGAGATCATGTGGTGGTTCTGCGACGATGCGCAGGTCGCCCGAATTGGCATTGAAACACTATATCTTTCCTGTGCAGTAATGCCGTTTCTTGCTTTCTCCACCTATGTCAATCAGCTCTATCAATGCCTGGGTTTCAAACTACAGGCGACATTTTTGGCAAGCTGCAGACAGGGAATTTTCTTCCTCCCCACGATCCTGCTGCTCCCGCTTGCGTTCAATTGCCTCGGAGTGGAGGCCGCGCAATCCGTAGCAGACCTTTGCACCTTCTTCGTATCGATTCCATTTTTGATTCGCTTTTACAGAAAGCACATCCGTTGATATGTAGCTACAGAACCCCTCATCGAACAATTCCCGTACGCAAAAAGACACCCTATGACTTTTAGGCCATAGGGTGTCTTTTCTTATGAAACTGTGGTAAGAAGATTTCAGAAAGCGCTCTGTTCTTCTTAACTTCTTATTAGTCCAGAGGCTTCATCGTGGGGAAGAGGATGACTTCGCGGATGGTATCGCTGCCGGTCAGGAGCATAACGCAGCGGTCAATGCCGATGCCCATGCCGCCCGTGGGGGGCATACCGTATTCCATAGCGTTGAGGAAATCCTCGTCCAGCATTTCGGTCTCGTCGTCACCGCGCTCACGCTGCTCCACCTGCTTCATGAAACGAGCCCTTTGGTCGATAGGATCGTTCAGCTCGGAGTAGGCGTTGCCCATCTCGCTGTGGCAGATGAATGCCTCGAAACGCTCGGTAAGCCGGGGGTCTTCGGGGCTGCGCTTGGTAAGGGGAGAAACCTCTACGGGATACATGGTGATAAAGGTGGGCTGAACCAGGTGCTCTTCCACCTTCTGGTCGAAGCAGGCATACAGAGCGTTGCCCCAGGTCTTCTCTGCGGCATCCGCAAGCTCCACGCCCTTTGCCTTGGCAGCGGCAACTGCCTCCGCATCGTCGGAGATGGTGCCAAAGTCGATGCCCACATATTCCTTGACTGCCTCGATCATGGTCATACGGCGCCAGCCGGGAGCAAGGTTAACCTTCTCGCCCAGCCATTCTACCTCGTAAGTACCCAGGATCTCCTTGGCTGCGCCGGAGATGATGCCCTCGCAGATGTCCATCATATCGTGGAAGTCCGCATAGGCCTGGTACAGCTCAACAGAGGTGAACTCAGGGTTGTGCTTGGGGTCCATACCCTCGTTACGGAAGATACGACCGATCTCGTACACCCGGTCCATACCGCCGATGATCAACCGCTTCAGAGGCAGCTCGGTGGCGATACGCATATACATATCGATGTCCAGGGTGTTGTGGTGCGTAACAAAGGGACGGGCAGATGCCCCGCCTGCGATGGTATTCAGCACAGGGGTCTCCACCTCGATGTAACCCATATTGTCGAGATAAGAGCGCATGAACTTAATGAACTGAGAGCGGATCACGAAGTTACGCTTGACCTCGGGATTCACCATCAAATCCACATAGCGCTGACGGAAACGGATCTCCTTATCGGTCAGACCGTGGAACTTCTCAGGCAGAGGAAGCAGGGACTTGGAAAGGAGCGTAACTACCTTTGCGCGAACGGAGATCTCCTCGGTCTTGGTCTTGAAGACCTCGCCTTCTACGCCTACGATATCGCCGATATCGTTCTTCTTGAAACGGGCGTACTCCTCCTCCCCCAGCTCGTCGATCTTGACGAACAACTGGATACGGCCGGTAGCGTCCTGCAGATCGCAGAACATAACCTTACCCTGACCGCGCTTGCTCATCAGACGACCGGCGACCCGGACGGTCTTGCCCTCGTAGGCTTCGTAGTCTGCCTTGATGGCGGCGGAATCCGCATTAAAATCAAACTTAGTCTGCAGGAAGGGATCTCTGCCTTCTGCCTGCAATGCAGCCAGCTTCTCACGGCGGATCTGCGCCTGCTCGGACAGGGGCAGCTCAGCCTGCGGTACAAACTTTGCCATAATTAGCCCTCTCTTGTAACTGCGGTCACCTTACGCTGATAAGAGCCGGAAGGCGCGTTGACAACGAAGGTGTCACCAACGGACTTACCGACAACGGCACGGCCGAAGGGAGAATCGTCGGAAAGCTTGCCCTGCATGGGGTTTGCTTCCTGAGAACCGGTAATACGGTAAACGTACTCCTTGCCGGTCTCCTCGTCAACCACGGTAACGGTGCAGCCCAGACCAACACGGCCGTTGAGCTCATTTTCGTCCTCGATGATGACGGCGTGGGACAGAATGTCCTCAATCTCAGCGATTCTGCCGTAGAGCTTTGCCTGCTCATTCTTAGCAGCATCGTACTCGGAGTTTTCGGACAAGTCACCGTAGGAGCGGGCTTCTGCGATCATCGCAGCGATCTCACGCTCACGGGTAGTCTTCAGATAGTTCAGTTCCTTTTCCAGGTCTGCCAGACGCAGGCTTGTAATCTTAAATTCCTTTGCCATAACGCAAATTCCTTTCTTGCTTAAAAATTTCGATATCTCATAACATTATAGTGGAATCTCACTTGTTCGTCAAGCAACTTTTCCGAATTATGGGAACTTTTCCATCAAGAAATGCCCAAAGAAGCCACCGCTGCCTGGATTTGTGGGTCCTCCATGGGGGAAAGCTTGCGAAGAATGATATTCCGGGCTGTTTCCTCGTCCACCTCCACGGGGATATCCGGGGTAAGTCCGCCAACCTCCGCAAGGCTCACGCCCTTGGGAGTAAAGTACTTTCCGGAGGAAAGCGCCACCGCAGAGCCGTCGCTGAGCGGATAGGTGATCTGGTAATAACCCTTACCGGAGGTCTTCTCACCTACTACCTGCGCCCATTCGTACTCAGAAAGGGCAGCCGCGAAGAACTCCGCCGCGGAGTAGCTACCCCCGTTCACCAGCACCGCCATGGGAACTTGGATACAGTTTTCGTCGGAGGTGTCCACAGAACGGGTGCCTGCGTAATTTTCGGTAATAAACAGCTCCCCCTCCGGCAGCAGATAGTCAAGCACCTGCACAAGCTCCGTCTGGTAGCCGCCAGGGTTGTTGCGCACATCGAAGATCAGCGCCTGCGCGCCCTGCTGCAGCAGATTTTCCACATGCTCTATGGTCTGCTGCGCGCATTTTTCGTTGAAGTTATCGATGGTCACAAGACCGATATTCCCCTCTAACATTTCCCCGGATGCCACCACCACGGGGATCTTTTTCCGAATCATGGTAAAGGTCATTTCCTCACCGTCGCGCAGCACCGTTACGGAGACCTCTGTACCCGCTTCACCGGCTATGCTGTTCGACAGCCCCTCCAGGCCCAGCTCCTCGGCGGTTTTTCCCTCCGCTCCGATCAGAATATCGCCGGGCAGGATACCTGCCTCCAAGGCGGCGCCCTCCGGGGCAACAGAAATGATGTCAAAGCCACTGCCGTCCTGCCGGGCGGTAATGGTAATGCCGATGCCCACATAGTCGTTGTTTTTCTTCCGATCCTGCTCCTTGGCATAGTCGCTGGCGGGAATGTAGTAACTCCAGCGGTCGCCCAGGGATGCGATCACGCCAGCAGCGGCGCCGTCATCCATGGTTATTTCGTCCACCTCGCCCACAAAACGGGCGTCGATCAGTGCCTTCAGTTCGTCCAGCTTAGTTCTTTCCGTAAGACGGACAAAAGGTACTGTCAGCATAGATGCCAGGGCAGCAACCAAAATATACGATGCCGTAATGCCGATCCATTTTAGGATCCTGTTCTTGTTTTCCATAGTTATCACCTGCATAGACTTTGTTCCCACAGTAGTCTACTGTGGGAACAAAGATTAGATACTGATGTAGTTTGCGGGGTTTACCGCCGTGCCGTTATAATAAACGCTGAAGTGCAGATGGGGTCCGGTAGATGCGCCGGTAGAGCCGCAGTAGCCGATAACCTGACCTGCATACACATACTGACCGGCAGACACGATGTAGTGGGTCATGTGCATATAACGGGTGGTAAAGCCGTCCTGGTGGTCGATGTTTACATAGTAGCCTGCGCCGCCTGCTTCATAGGAAGCCACATTTACAACGCCGTTACGGCTGGCATAAATAGGTGTGCCCTGGGGTGCGGAAAGGTCCACGCCGTAGTGCATACGCCAGTCACCATAGATGGGGTGGATACGATAGCCGAAGGGGCTGGAGAAGTGGGTGTAGTCGATCGGTACAAGCCATTCAACGCCATCCACCGTATTACTGGTGCCCGCATTGCCGCCGGGAGGATTGGCTGCCAGCCATTCCTTGTACTCCCGATCCTTGGCTTCGTCGTACTCTTCTTCCTTTTCCAGGATCTCGTTGACCAGGGTGTCCCGGTCTGCTTCCGCAGCCTCCACAAGGGCAAGGTACTCTTCGCCCTTGGCAGCTAGCTCTGCCAGCACCGCGTCGGCCTCTTCCTGCTTCAATTTCAGATCTTCTTCTTTGACTTTCAGCTCCGCCTGGGTTGCTTCCAGGTCGGTCTTTTCGCTTTCCAGCTCCGACTTTGCTGCGGAAACTTCTTCTGCCGCCTCGCTGATTCTCTCCATACGCTCCCGGTCAGCTTTTGCAAGCTCCTGGACCATTTTCAGCCGGTCAAGAAGATCGATAAAGTTGTTGGCTTTGAAGATCACCATCCAGTAGGAGATCTTGCCGTTCTTTTCCATGGCCCGGATACGCTCTTTGTTCTGCGCCTGGAGCAGCTCCAGGTTCTCCATCGCCGTATCATACTCTTCCTGCTTGTCGGCGATGAGCTCTGCATAGGCAGTGATCTGGGCATTGATGGCAGTAACCTGCTCGGTGAGCAGGAACACTTCCTGGTCGATGAGGTTTTTCTGAGCAACGATTTTTTCCAGCTCGCCCAGGTTCTCATCCAACTGACCTTGCAGTTCTTCCAGTTTTTTGTTGGCCTCTTCCTTTTTGTTCTTCAGCGCATCGATCTCGGATTTGATCTCCGAGGAGCTCTTGGCCTGGGTGTTGACGGGAATAACGCTCACCGCCATCACAATCGCCAATATGAAAGAAAGGATGGACAGTAGCCGCTTTCTGTTTTTCATTATTCCCTCCTAAAGGTAATCATAGTCTTAAATAGGAATGTATTTGGCGGGATCCACATATGTGCCCTGGTAGCTGATGCCAAAGTGCAGATGGGGACCGGTGGATCCGCCGGTAGAGCCGCAGTAGCCGATGACCTCACCGGCAGAAACGGTCTGACCCGGGGATACGATGTAGTGGGACATGTGCATATAGATGGAGGCGAAACCGTCTCCGTGATTGATGGATACATAGTGACCGGCGCCGCCTTCTTCATAGTCGGTGGTTGTCACAACGCCGCCCCGGGTTGCGTAAATGGGAGTGCCTGTGGGGGCAGCTAAGTCTACGCCGTAGTGCATACGCCAGTCGCCGTGAATGGGGTGCCAGCGCATACCGAAGGGATCGGAAAGATAGGTGTAGCTTGCGATGGGAAGCTTCCAGCCGGTGGTAACGGGAATATCCGGATCGGTCTCCGGCTCCGGCGGCTTTGTCTCATCGCTGTCGCCTTCCGTAGGGGCGGTAGTTTCCGGGGGCGCGGTGGTCTCGGGAATGGAGGTTGCCAGCCACTCACGAAGCACCGCATCGTCGTAGTCCTTCTCTTTTTGGGCGATTTGCTCCATCAGAGATGCCTGCTTGTCCTCGGACTGCGCCATCATGGCTTCAAATTCCTGTCCCTTTGCCGTAAGGCTGGAAAGGAGATTTGCCGCTTCCCGACTCTTGGTATCCAGGTTTTCCTGGGTCGTCACAAGCTCCTGCCGGGTAGCATCGAGGCCGGCTTTTTCGGCTTCCAGGACCTGCTTTGCCTCGGTAACTTCCTCTGCGGCGCGACACATAGCGTCTACTCTTGCCTTATCCGCAGCGGCAATCTCGTGGATCATCTTCAGCCGGTCCAAAAGGTCGATAAAGCTGTTTGCCTTGAATAGCACGGACCAATAGGAGATCTTTCCGTTCTTTTCCATGGCCCGGATCCGGGATTTGTTCTGCTTTTGAAGCTGCGCAAGCTTTACCTGGGCAGCGTCCAGCTCCTCCTGCTTGTCCGCGATCAGCAGGGTGCAGGTGGCAATCTGCTGGTTCACAAGCTCAAGCTGCTGGTGCAGCAGGGCGATCTCCTGGTCTATGAGGCTTTTCTGCGCGGAGATCTCCCCGATCTCCTCTAAGTTGGTTTCCATCTTATCCTGCAGGTCCTTGATCTTATCGGAGATCTGGTCTTTTTCCTCCTGCAGGTTATTGATCTGATTTTTCAGCTCACCGGAGCTTTCCGCGGCAGAAGCCCTGCCGGAAAACACAGCGGCGCACAGGGAGCAAAGCAAACTCAGCGCCAACACACCGGTGATTATTCGGTTTTTACTGAGTTTTAATTTCATAGTTTAAACATCCATAAACTTCCGGATGGAAGTCCAGCTGCCTACCACACCTACGAAGAAGCCTGCGAAAGCAAAGGTTGCGACCATAGGCGTCAGCAGCTCCGCAAAGGGGACAAAGTTGAAAAGCTGCAAGGTATCCACAGCGGCGATCCGCTCCACCAGGGCATTGTAAAGTCCCCACTCGGCAAAGAACGCAACCGCAGCTGCAAACATGCCCAGCACAAAGCCTTCCACAACGAAGGGCAGGCGGATAAAGCCGTTGGTAGCGCCAACCATCTTCATGATAGCGATCTCCTCACGGCGGTCGTACATGGCAAGCTTAACAGTATTGGAGATGATCAGCAAACTGACGATCAGCAGCACGCCGATAACCACAACGGACACGATCTGCAAAACGTCCTGCATAGTGGTAAAGCCCTCGGCAAGCTCGTCAAAAGCCACTACATCCACGATACCCTCCACGCTCCAGAGGGAAGCAACGGTGCTCTCCAGCATACGGTTATCCTTCAGGACCACCACAAAGCGGTGCTGCAGGGTATCTGCCTCGGTGCCTTCGAAAGCGGCGGGATTGTCGTAATCGGCAATGAAGTTCTGCAGTGCCTCCTCACGGGAAACGAAGGTAGACATCTGCACATTATCAATACGGTTGATCTCCGTACCGACGCTTCTTGCCTCGGCATCGGAAAGGCTCTCGTCCACATAGGCGAGGACCTCGTTGGTCTTATTCAGATCCTCAACCATAATGTTGAGGTTGTAGATCAGGCAGGAGAAGCTGCCCACGATCAGAAGACATGCCACCGTAACACACACGGCAGCGAAGGACATAAAGCCGTGGCGGAACACGCCCCGGAGACCCTCTTTGATTAAGTATCCAAGATTATTCATTTTCATAGCTGTAATACCCATCCATTCCGTCGCTTACCACCAGGCCGTTATCAATGGCGATAACGCGCTTGCCAAAGCGCTCCACCAGGTTCTTTTCGTGGGTGACCACCAGCATGGTGGTGCCCAGATTGTTGATCTCCTGCAGCAGGCTCATGATCTCCAAAGAGCGGGCGGGGTCCAGGTTACCGGTAGGCTCGTCCGCAATAATGGTGGAAGGATTGTTTACAAGCGCTCTTGCGATGGCAAGACGCTGCTGCTCACCGCCGGAAAGCTCATGGGGATGACGGCGACCCTTATTCTCCAGACCCACAAGCTCCAGTATGTAGGGCACGCGCTCCTTGATCTCCCGGTTGCTTGCGCCGATGGCGCGCATCGCAAAGGCAACATTCTCATAAACCGTCAAAGTCTCAATAAGGCGGAAATCCTGGAACACAACGCCAACCGTACGGCGCAGATAAGGGATCTCACGCTTGCGGATCCGCTCCAGGGAGTAGCCGTTGACATGGACCGTGCCGGAGGTAGGCTTCAGTTCGCCGGTGATCAGCTTGATGATGGTGGACTTACCGGAGCCGGAAGGACCCACCAGGAAAACGAACTCACCGTCTTCAATCTGCAGATCCACACCCTTCAGGGCATGGGTGTCCTTGGAATAGGACTTATGGACTTCAGAAAATTCAATCATATTTATCTACTCCAATAAATAGTGTAACCAAATTGTAACATATTGGACTTGTTATGTCAATCTGTATGGGGATGAAAATTGTTGGAAATTATCTCTTTTACACGACTTTGAGCCGCACGGATCCGTGCGGCTCAAAAGGACTATTTCAGCGAATTTCCCGGGAGGAAAGATACTTATGGACCATCAGCGCAACCTTAAAGACGATGGCATGGTCGAACTGGCGCAGATCGAGACCTGTCAGCTTTTTGATCTTCTCCAAACGGTAAACCAGGGTGTTGCGGTGAACGAACAGCTTCCGGGAGGTTTCGGACACATTCAGGTTGTTTTCGAAGAACTTATTGATGGTAAACAAAGTCTCCTGGTCCAGAGAATCGATGGAATTCTTCTTGAAAACTTCCGTAAGGTAAATGTCACAAAGGGTGGTGGGCAGCTGATAGATCAGGCGGCCAATACCCAGGTTTTCATAATTGATAACGCTTCTTTCTGTGTCGAAGACCTTGCCCACATCGATGGCGGTCTGGGCATCCTTATAGGAATCTGCCAGCTCGCGCAGATGCTCTGCCACGGTGCCGATACCGATAACGGTCTTAACAAACAGCTCCTTCTGCAGAGTCTCTTCCATGGAAGCAGCGATCTTTTCAAGAGGAGTCTCATCGGTCAGCAGCTTGATGACAACCACATCGGTCTCGTTGACGCTGATAACAAAATCCTGCATACGGTCCGGGAACAGGTCAGACAGCACATCTACTGTTGCCACATCGCCGTGACCCAGCTGGCGCACCAGGAACACGCCTCTCAAGGCATCGGTGGGGAACTGCAGTTCCTTGGCACGGACATAGATATCACCGGGGAGGATGTTATCCATAATAATATTCTTGACAAAAGTAGCCCGGTCATGCTTTTCTTCATAGAAAACTCTTGCGTTCTTAACTGCCACAAAAGCAATGCCACAACAAGCACGCGCCTGCTCGTCGTCGCCGGAAACAAACACAGCATAGTCGAACAGATTGGTAGCGCCGACCATTGCGCGGAATGTCTTCTGACCAAACACCACGGATTCCTCCGGGCTGGCTCCGACCTTCAGCGCCGCGTCTGTCCAGCGCTCGCCCACCAGGGCAGGATCGCTGCAGGCAACCACATATCCATCGGAATCCATAACACCGAAAGTACGGTCGCAGGTCTCCTTTAACTGCAAAATCACATCCTGAAAAACATTGTTAGACATTTTTCGGGCCTCCTCCAGAAAGTTGCACAAATACGCATTTCACAAAAATGCACCATCATTATAACCTTCTTTTGCACATTTTGCAAGTCTTATTTGACATTTTATTGCAAAATCCCTCTATGTTTTTAGTCAAAACACCAATGAAGCTGTCGCAAAAACAGGAATCCGCTTCTTTTTTCTTCGGCAGATTATACAGTTTGCCCAAGGGTTTATTCCTCAAAGAAGCCCTGGATCTCCGCCATTTCCAGCACAGTGTAACCCCGCTCTGTTAAGCCCATGCTGCCATGGACCGGGTATTGGCGGTACAGTTCGCCCTGGCAATCGCCCAGGGATTTGGCGTAATCGACGGATATAAGGCCTTTCTTTTCCAGGCACTGCAAAACAAGGCTGTTTTCTGCGATTTTTTCCGGTTCTTCCGGGTAAACCGGCACCATATCCTCTCTTTTTCTGATCACCGGCAGAAACGGGATCTGCCCAAATAAGCGCAAAAACTCCAGTTCTTCCGGTGTGATGGTCAGGGTCTTTGCGCATCCGCCACAGGAAGCGCAGTTTCCGCCGCAATTACAATGACTCATTTTTCTCCTCTCCCCCATTGCACTATTCTGACACATAGGTTATAATAAAAGTACAAAAATATGCAAAGGAGTGCTTTCTATGGAAATTTTACACATTACAAAAGATAATTTTCAGTCCCTGGTCCTGGAAGCGGATCACAAGGTCGTTTTGGACTTCTGGGCGCCCTGGTGCGGTCCTTGCCGGATGGTAGCTCCCGTTTTGGAAGAGCTTGCCGCAGAGTACGACACCTTCCAGATCGCAAAGATCAATGTGGACGACGAACCCCAGCTTGCCCAACAGTTTGGCATTGCCAGCATCCCCACCCTCATCGTGATGGAGGGCGGCAAGGCGGTAGGTCAGATGATCGGTTTCCGCCCCAAGGCTGATATTCTCAAGTTAATTGAAGGTTAAAAAGAAGGGTGTGCGCAAGCACACCCTTTCCTTTTATTCAACTTCAATGAGCTCGTACTCCCGGCTGCCGATACCCAGCGCCACCGCCGCCTCGATGGTATGGATGCCGTTACGGCTCTCGATACGCTCAATGAGGTGCTTCTTGCCGGGATCGTCGCAGGCATACACCAGGTCTACGCAGGCCTGGTCGATGGCCACGGGGTCAAGGCTTGCAAGAACGCCGATGTCCCGGACCTTGGGATCTTCCGCAACGGAGCAGCAGTCGCAGTCCACGCTCATATTCTTCATAACGTTGATGTAGGCTGCATTGCCGTTAAAATACCGCACAACGGAAAGGGCTGCGTCTGCCATAGCTTCCAGGAAGCTGTCGTGATCGGAGCCCCAGAAATTGTCCACATCGCCAACGCCGTGGATGTACTTCTTGCCGTAGCCGGAAGCAAAACCGATGGAAAGCTGCTTCAGCGCGCCGCCGTAGCCGCCCATGGGATGTCCCTTAAAGTGGGAGAGCACCAGTGTGCCGTTGTAGTTCTTCAGATCCTTGCCCACATAGTTTTTCTGGATCTTCTTGCCCTCGGGGATCTCCAGGACCATATCGGGACCCACCGCGTCCAACAGATCCACGGTGTACATATCGCTCCAACCGTGCTTCTTGAAGGTCGCCATATGGCGCTCGGTGGTGTCGCGACCGCCCTCGTATGCGGTGTTGCACTCCGCAACCGTGCCGCCCACAAAGTCTACGGTAGGCTTCCAAAATTCAGGACGCAGGAAGTTCTGATTGCCCGGTTCACCGGAGTGGACCTTCAAGGCGATATTACCTTCCAGGGTCACGCCCAGGCACTTATACAGCTCCAGGACAGATTCCGGGGTGATTCTTTTGGTGAAATAAACTTTTGATTTCATAGCAAAACCGCCTTTCATTTTTCTTTTATTATATCCGAAAGTTCCCGGATGTGCAACCTAAATTTCGATGGATACCTCCCACCGTTCTACGCTAAAGTATAGTCAGGAGGGATTCATATGAAAATAAACTGGAAACGGCTGATCATTAACCTTGTTATTCCCTTAGCGGTTGGCGGACTTTCTGCGCTGCTTGCCGGCGGTATGGACACTTACAAAACCTTAAACCAACCGCCTCTTGCGCCTCCGGGGTGGCTCTTCCCTATCGTTTGGACGATTCTGTACCTTTTGATGGGGTACAGCGCCTACCGGGTGCAGGTATCGGGAAAGGATGAAAAGAAGATCCGCAGCGCTTTGGTTTTCTACGGGCTGCAGCTTTTTGTAAATTTCCTTTGGTCGCCTATCTTTTTCGGACTCCAGTGGCGGCTGACCGCCTTCCTGGTACTGGTGATCCTGTGGGTACTCATTTACATTACCATGCGTCTGTTTTCCGAGATCGACGAGCTTGCAGGGGATCTGCTGCTGCCCTACATTCTGTGGGTGACCTTTGCGGGATACCTGAATCTTGGCGTCTTTCTGCTAAACTGACAAAAAAATCGGCATACGAATGTATGCCGATTTTCTTATTCTGTTAATGCGCCGACTTTCCGGAGCTTCTGCAGGAAATTCTTTACATCCAGAGCGGCGATTTCTTCTGCCACCTCATACTGCTCCAGGATCCCAGCCACCAGGCTTTCTTCCGTGGATTCCTTTTCAAGCATTTCCCAAATGCAGGCGCCGGTTTCGTTTACGCTGAGCATTCCGTGAAAATTGGCTGCCGCCTGACCAACGGGCACGATGACCTGCTTGTCAACAACTGTGCGCATAATAAACTGGGGATTTCTTTTCATACTTTTCTCCTGTTACGTTGCGGAAAAATCTCCGTCGCAGCAACTGCTGCTGCGCTTGTACTGAAGCTCCTGGTTCTTGGTGGTAACGGTGGTGCAGGGAGCGATAGACTTGGTAATAAATACATTAGAGCCGATGACGCTGTCCCGACCGATCACCGTGTCGCCACCCAAAACGGACGCGCCGGCGTAGATGGTCACATTGTCCTCAATGGTAGGATGGCGGCGCTTGCCCCGCAGGCTCTGACCGCCCCGGGTGGAAAGAGCGCGCAAGGTAACGCCCTGGTAGATCTTTACATTGTCGCCGATAACAGTGGTCTCACCTACCACCACACCGGTGCCGTGGTCGATAAAGAAGTACTTTCCCACAGTGGCACCGGGGTGAATATCGATACCCGTGGTGCTGTGAGCATACTCGGTCATAATTCTGGGCAACATAGGAGCGCCCAAAGTATACAAAACGTGAGCAAGGCGGTAGACCGTAATGGCAAAAAGACCCGGATAGGAGAAAATGATCTCCGCCATGCCGGTAGCCGCCGGGTCGCCGTCATAGGCGGCCTGCAGGTCCGTCTGCACTATTGCCCGGACATTGGGAATTTCCTTGAAGAATGCCAAGGAGACTTCCTGGGCCTTGCTTTCCGCCTCCTCCTGGGTCTGACCGGCACTGCGGTAAGCCAGGGCAAGCTGACGGTTGAGGTTGAACATCACATCCTCGATCAGCATGGAAAGATTGTGCTTTGCGTTATAGATGCGGTAGCTCTTATCCCGAAAATATCCGGGAAATACGATCCGCCGAAGCTTTTCAATGATGTCGATGACGCTGTCCTTATCCGGACGGACCAGGGAATCGATCTTGTCGATATCACGGTCACTGCGATAGTCCTCCAAAATGGAATCCACCACCGCCTCGATCTTCTGCTCAAAGGATGTCATTTTGCGCACCTCCTCTTTTTGGTTTTTATACCATACGCAGGAAGGATTGTCAATGTTCCTATTGACAGGCAAAGCGCTGGGCGGTTATAATTTTCTATATCATTTCTTTGGAGGAGATCTCTATGGGAAAGATCTGCAAATCCGCTTACGAGCTGATTGGAAATACGCCCCTCATGGAGCTTTGCGCCATTGAGCGGTTAGAAGCTTTGGACGCAAAAGTGCTTGCAAAGC
>JAZSAB010000094.1:0-25412 GCA_045601675.1 Faecousia sp. | reverse complement strand
TACGGTACAGCGGTTAGGTTCATTGAAAAATAATCTATTTTGAAAAAATATTTGTTTTTTGAAAGAGGCGATGACTAAAAATGTCATCGGCTCTTTCATATATATTGTGAGAAGAATCGATGATTTAGGTAGGGTAGTTATACCAAAAGAAATTCGTCGTACTATGAGAATACGCGAGGGAGACCCTCTGCTGACAACATTGACACCAATCGATAGATTTTGCATGGCGATACATAGTGTAGTAGAAAGATATAAAGCGAGGTGAAATTCACCTCGCTTTTCAAATACCTTTTTCGTTAATGCCATCAAAATGTGACCAACTACCACACTCTTTACAGGTGAAGGTTAGTGACTTCCGCTGTTCAGCGGTAAGTTCTTCGACTGCAATATTATTGCTGTTGCATTTGGGGCAATGGCCTGCATTGTTGGAGTTGCAGTATAAGATTAAATTCTTAGTCCAATCAATAGACCCTGTTTTCTTCTTCATAGAATCACCATTTTTCTTTTATCATATCACAGCGATTTGAAAAAGTAAATCTTGCGGTATAATCTCCTGCCTTTTACAGATACTAACAGCGTAATTTGTAAATTAAAGGAGATAGATATATATGAAAGCCACAGGTATTGTACGCCGTGTCGATGACCTCGGGCGTATTGTGATTCCCAAAGAGATTAGAAGAACCCTCAAGATCCGTGAGGGAGATCCTCTTGAGATCTACACAGAGAAGGACGGTGGGGTGATCTTCCGGAAGTATTCCCCCATGGAGGATCTGCAGGAGTTCGCGTCCCACATTTGCGACGCCATTCACGCCACCACCGGACGGATGGCGGCGGTTGCGGACCGGGATGCCATCATCGCCGTTGCCGGCGGCGGCAAGCGGGAGCTGCTGGACAAGCCCAATTCCCCGGACCTGGACGCCCTCATGGTCAGCCGTAAGGAATACCGCTTCCAGGAGGGCGAGCCTGCCCTGCAGACCGTGGAGGGTAACGACAAATACCCCATCGGCATCGCCTCCCCCGTCATCAGCCAGGGCGACCTCTTGGGCTGCGTACTTTTACTCTCCGACGGGGCGGTTGCAATGAGCGAGGCGGACCAAAAGCTTGCCAAAACCATTGCCAATTTCCTTGGAAAACAGATGGAAAGTTGAGAAAAAACCGGGAAAATCCCGGTTTTTCTTATTTTTTATGAAAAATTTCTTTTGGTGCTCCCAAATAAGGGTTGACAAAACGTTACAGCTGTGCTAAAATTCGTAACTGTATTGTAACTATTTGTATTGCTTTTGCAATCACCGAAAGGAAATTTTATGGTACTTAATCGCAAATCCATGCTGCGCTGTCTGTGCCTGGTGCTGATCGCGGTGCTGGTCTTCCCCGTGGTGGCAAACGCCGCCGAGACCACCCTGGTCCGCCGTAACGCTGACAGCTCCTCCTCCGTGGTGGCCCAGATGACTGAGGGCACTACCCTCAATGTGGTGGAAGAGATCGGCAGCTTTTATAAAGTAGACTGCTACAATATGCACGGCTATATCGCCAAGGAACAGGTCTCCCATTCCTACCTGAAGGGCTACTATGTCCGCTGCACCCGTGAGGACCAGACCTCCGAAATGGAGTTTTACTCCTACACCGAGGCTTTGGAGCTGCGCCACTCCATTTTGGAGATGGCCGCAAGCAAGCTGGGCACCCCCTATGTATACGGCGGCACCGGCTCCTACGGCTTTGACTGCTCCGGTTTCGTTTACTCCATCTACGGTAAGCACGGCTTCGACCTGATGCGCTGCGCCGATGAGCAGATGCGCAACGGCATCGCCGTTTCCAAGGACGGCCTGCAGGCAGGCGACCTGGTATTCTTCCGGGATCCCTACTCCCCCTGGCTTGCCACCCATGTGGGCATTTATGTTGGCAATAACCAGATGATCCACGCAAGCACCAGCAAGGGCATCACTTATGATTCCTTAGATATGCCCTACTACGCAGAGCGCTATGTAGGCGCCCGCCGGATCATCAATGCCGATACCACCGAGATCACCCGGCTGCCCTCCGCTTCCGCCGGTATGTTCGCCCGGTCCATCACCGTGGCGCCCTCTCTTGGTATCCGCTCCGTTAAGTAATCAAAAAGCGACTATCTTTCGATAGTCGCTTTTCTTTTTTATAATTCTTTGCCGCTGCGGGATTTTTCGAACTCCAGCAGGACCTCCTCGCTGGGTTTTTTCGTCAGCAGGCTCACCACTACGATAACGATGAGTCCCACCAGGAACGCGGGCAGCAGCTCATAGATGGCAAACACGCCGCCCAAGGGCGCTACCAGGTACTTCCACAAAAACACGGTTGCACCGCCGGCGATCATACCGGAGATGGCGCCAGGCAGGGTGGTCCGTTTCCAAAACAGCGCGCACAGCACCACCGGTCCAAAGCCTGCGCCAAAGCCTGCCCAGGCAAAGGATACGATGCCGAAAATGGAACTGCCAGGGTTCCAGGCAAGGATCACGCCCAACACCGCCACGATGAGCACCGTCAGTCTTGCCGCCAGCATAGTGGCCTTTTGGGACAGCTTCAGTCCCAGCTTATCGCTCAAAACATCCTGGGTGATGCTGGAGGATGCCGCCAGAAGCTGCGAATCGGAGGTGGACATGGTGCTTGCCAAAATGCCGGAGAGGGCAAGACCTGCCAGGATCGCAGGCAGGATGCCGAAGTCTGCCAGGTACTCGGAAATGCGGATAATGACCATTTCCGTATCTGTGCCGGTAAGCACCGGGATCAAGCCCTTTGCGCTCATGGCGTTGCCGGTGATGCCGATGAGGATCGCCATGCCCATGGCGATGACCACCCAGATAGAGCCGACACGGCGGGAGGTCTTCAGCTTCCCCTCGTCCTTTACCGCCATAAACTGCAGCAAGATATGGGGCATACCGAAATAGCCAAGACCCCAGGCAAGGGTAGATACGATTTTCAAGAGTCCGTAGGGCTGAGATGCGCCATCGGAGTAGGTTGCGAACATCTCAAAATAGCCGGGCAGGGACTTGGCATTTTCCACCACTGCGCCCCAGCCGCCGGCAGAGGTTATACCGAAAATCAAAATGGCAACGATGGCAACGGTCATTACGATGCTCTGAATGAAATCCGTCATAGCCGCGGCCAGGAATCCGCCTGCCACCGTATAGGCGACGATGACCACCGCGGAAAGGAGCATAGCGGTCATATATTCCATGCCGAACAGGGCGGAAAACAGCTTGCCGCAGGCGGCAAAGCCGGAGGCGGTATAGGGGACAAAGAAAATAATGATGATCGCCGCCGCGATGACCGAAAGGATGTTCTTTTCATCCCGGAAGCGCCGGGAGAAGAACTGGGGCAGGGTAAATGCCCCGGTGATCTGGCTGTACCGGCGGATCCGCCGGGCAACCAGGAGCCAGTTCAGATATGTGCCCACCGCAAGACCGATGGCGGTCCAGCCCACATCCGCGATACCGGACAGCAGGGCAAGACCGGGCAGTCCCATAAGAAGGTAGCTGGACATATCGTTTGCCTCCGCGCTCATGGCGGTGATGATGGGTCCCAGCTTTCTGCCGCCTAAGAAAAAGTCTTCCGCGGAATCGTTTTTTCTGGCGCACAAAAAGCCAACAACTAACATTCCGCCTAAGTAAACAAGTATGGTGATCAGCATCCAAAGTGCTGCTTGGGTCATAAAAATCGTCCTTTCTAATTCTTTTTCAAGAACTTAGAATAGCCGCTGCCATACTGGACGCACCGGGACACCCGGCTCAAGGTTGCCGAGGAAATTTCGGACTGTTCCATTACCTGATTGTAGGTCTTGCCCTCCATCAGAAGCTGGGCGGCATAGACCCGCTCCGCCATCTTCTCCAGCTCCTTGTCGGTGCAAAGGTCGCTGAAAAAGGCAGCGCATTCGTCCTCGTTTTTGAGGGTCTTTATTACGCTGTACAGCTTGCGGATCTTATCGTTCTTGCTCATAATGTTTCCTCCAAAATTCCCTCCCGGGTTCCCCGCAGGAACGCCCGGGTCTTTTCACTCTTCGGGTTATCGAACACCTCTTGGGGGGTGCCCATCTCCTCGATGACGCCCTCCGACATATATATTACCACATCCGCCACATTTTTTGCAAACTCCATTTCGTGGGTCACCACGATCATAGTGGAATCCGCGCCCTTTAAGCCCCGAATGACCCGGAGCACTTCGCCGGTAAGCTCCGGATCCAACGCGGAGGTAGGCTCATCGAAGCAGAGGACCTCCGGCTTCATTGCTAAGGCCCGGGCGATGGCAACTCTCTGCTGCTGACCGCCGGAAAGCTGATAGGGATAGGCGTCCTTCTTGTCGGAAAGACCCACCCGCTCCAAAAGGGAGAGGGCGTTTTCCCGGATGGCGTCGGGGGTATCGGTTTTGAGGAGCGTGGGGGCAAGGGTGATGTTTTCCAGTACGGTATACTGGGGGAAAAGATTGAAATTTTGGAACACAAGGCCAAAATGCAGCCGGTTCTGCCGGAGGGTCTCTTCGCTAAGCGCGCTGCCGTCGAAAAGGGTCTTGCCGTTTACGGCGATAGTACCCATATCCGGGGTCTCCAGGAAATTGAGGCAGCGCAACAGCGTCGTCTTACCGCTGCCGGAAGAGCCGATGATGGCAAGGACCTGCCCCTTTTTTAGGGAGAAATCAATGCCTTTTAATACTTCGACCTTGCCGAAATTCTTTCTTATGTTTTTAACTTCCAATGCCGTCATAGTTTAACTCCTGAAATAGCTGAGCTTTTTCTCTACGCCGTTTAAGATCACCGTCAGCAGTCCCACAAAGATCAGATAGAACACGCCGGTGTAGAAAAGGGGCCAGATCAGCGCCTTGGTGGCCAGCTCCTTTGCGTTTTTGATGATCTCGCAGACCATAATGCAGTTGGCAAGGGCGGTGTCCTTAATGAGAGTGATGATCTCGTTGGACATGGGGGGCACGATGCGCTTGATGACCTGCTTTAAGATGATCTTGCGGAAGATCTGCTTCTTGGTAAGACCGAGCACATAGCCCGCCTCGTACTGACCCACAGAGATGCTCTCGATGCCGCCACGGTAGATCTCGGAAAAGTAGCAGGCATAATTTAAGGTAAAGGCGATGAGCACCGCAACGATCCGTCCCGCGTCGGAGATACCGTAGCGCAGGAAAAAGTACTTATCCACCTGGCTGAAAAGGGGAACTTTGAACAGTAGTCCCGGCACATAGTAGATAATGAAGATCTGCAGCATCAGCGGAACGCCACGGACGATCCACACGATGACCTTGGAAACGGCTCTCACTGCCTTAAAGCGACTCATGGAGCAGAACGCTATAGGCAGACCAAGCGGTGCGCCGCAAAGCAGCGTCACCGCAAAGATCAAAAGAGAAATCAAAAAGCCGTCAAAGAGAAAAGAGGTAACTTCTAAAAACGACATAGTTTACTCTCCGGATTTGTAAATTATTTCTGGTCGGAAAAATCGGTGATGGCGGTATTGGAAACGCCGTAGGTTTCCGCAAGCTTAGCGATGGTGCCGTCAGCCGCTAATGCCTCCAGCTGGGCGTTTACCTGGGCGGTCAGCTCGCTGCCCTTCTTAAAGCCGATGCCGTAGTACTCCACATCGCTACTGAGAGCATCGATGATCACGATGTCCGCGTAGTCGCCCTTGCCTGCGTAGCTCTTGGCAAGCTGGGCATCCAGAATGGCAACATCGGCGGTGCCGGCGTTGACTTCAAAGAGGGCATCGGTCTGTCGCAGGAAACCCTTGACGGATGCGCCTTCAAAGGTCTTTGCGTAGGTCTCACCTGCGGAGCCGCTTTCCACAGCTGCCAGCTTGCCCGCAAGGTCCGCGGCGGTCGCAATGCCGGAGTCCTTCTTGGCTACGATGACCTGGCGGTTTTCCATGTAGTTGTAGGAGAAGTCCACCTTGTCGGCGCGGAGGATGCCGTCGTCGTCAGCGGTGTTGCAGGTAAAGCCGTTCCATACGCAATCAATGGCGCCGGACTCTAAGTCGGTGTACTTCTGGTTCCAGTCGATCTCCTGGAAGATCACGGTGTAACCCATTGCGCCGAAGACAGCCTTTGCAAGGTCTGTGTCAAAGCCGACGAGCTCGCCGCTTTCGTCGAAGTAATTCATAGGCTCGTAGATGGTGTAGCCCACGGTGATGGCCTTGGCGGGATCGGTGGGAGCGTCGGTCGCTGCGTCGGTTGCTGCGTTGGTACCGTCAGTCGCTTTTCCGGTTTCTCCGCCTACGGCATCAGCCAGTGGGTCCGTTTGGGCTGGGTTCTGATTTGCGCAACCTGCAAAGCAGGACAGGATCATAAGGATCGCCAGGATGGATGCAAACAACTTTTTCATAACATTCTTTCCTTTCCGTTTTGGTTTGTTTTGATGTCTGCATTATACTTTAGCACGCTAAAGTTGTAAAGTGTTTTTTGGCACTTTTTCCTATCTTTGGAGGGTTGCACATAATGCCTCACCACTTTAACGCTTTAGTTTGGTAAATTGCGACAAAAGCGTTGGGGCGCAAAGCGGACAACCCCTTGTAGGGGCGGGTCTTGACCCGCCCTCATCACCGCGCTTTTTATTTAGGAGCGGGTCAAGACCCGCCCCTACATTTTGAAAAGGTTCGTTATTCGGGCGGTCAATGCCCGCCCCTACAAGGTAGCCGGCAGATTGTGCGAATGCCGCGGGACGGGGATGCTCCCCAACATTGTCAATTGTCAATTAAAAAAGACCGCCTATGGCGGTCTTTTTTACAGTTGGTCAATATTCAGGGAGAATGCGGGCAGGCAGTTTTCGATAAACCAGTCCATTTCCGGCATTGAAAGTCCTTTTAGGGTCGCCATCGCCTGCTCCGCAGCGGAGTCGAACTCGGTATTGCCCGCTTTCTGCTCCTCCACACATTTAATATAGGCGGAGAGCTTGTCCGCCGCCTTGACGGTGGGGAGCACTTCCTTGTCCTCCTCCAGCACCAAAGGCGCGTAGCAAGCGCGCAGTTGCTCCGGCAGCATATCCAGCAGCCGGTTGCCAGCGATGCGCTCCACCTGCTTATAGGCAACTTTAATGTCGGGATTATAGTATTTGATAGGTGTGGGAAGATCGCCGGTCAGGATCTCGGAGGCATCGTGGTAGAGAGCCGCCACGGCACATTTGTCCGGATCCGATCCGGCAAGTCCCAGAATCTCCCGGCGGATCAGCGCCAGGGCATGGGCAAGCACCGCCACCTGGTGGCTGTGCTCCTGGATATTTTCAGAAAAAGTGTTGCGCATCAGTCCCCAGCGGGTGATATAGCGCATCCGCCCCAAAAGGGCGTAAAATTCATTTGCCATTAAAACCGTTCCTTTATGAGTTTCTCGATTGCGTCCATAAGCTGTGCAGGCTCCCGGCACATTGCCTCTGCGCCGGCATCCCGGAGCACCTTTTCGTCCCGGAAGCCCCACAGCACACTAAGGCAGGGCACTGCGGCATTTTTCGCCGTAAGTACATCCACCTCACTGTCGCCAACATAGAGGCAGCGGTCTATCCCCAGCTCGGACATGGTCTCAAAGATCGCGTCCGGGGCAGGTTTTCGGGGGCAGCCTGCCCGTTCCCCCCGGGCATAGATGCCGGGAAACAGCTCGTCGCACAGTGCCTTTACCGCCCCGTCCGGCTTGTTGGACACGATGGCCATGGGGTACTTTTCACCCAGCGCCTTTAAGGCATCCGGAATGCCCTCGTAGGGGCAGGTCTTATTTTGCGCGTTATTTTTATAGTGCGCCTGGAACACAGGAAGGGTCCCATCCAGCGCATCCTTTTTGCCCTCGGGCAGCGCCTGAAAGATCAGATTCCTTGCGCCGTTACCTACGAACGCCCGCACTTCCTCCCGGGTTCTGGGAGGAAAGCCGCTCTGGGTCAGGGCATAGTTTGTGCTGTCTGCCAGATCGTCCAGGGTGTCCAGCAACGTGCCGTCCAGATCCCATAAAATTCCAATTTTCATTGTATCACCTGTTCTTCAGCACCCGGATGTCCTCTCCCACAAAGGTCAGCCGAGTAAAGCTACCCTGAAGGCGGGAGGCGATTTGAGGATTGTAGCGCCGGGCGATCTCGTCGATGTTTAGATTGGTGGAGATCACCATAGGCTTACCCGCCAGCAGGCGGTCGTTTACCAAGGTATAGAGGGCTGCGGTGACAAAGCTGCCGGGCAGCTCTGTGCCTAAGTCGTCAACGATCAAAAGGTCGCTGCTTTCTAATTTGCGCACTTCCTCCCGGCTCTCCTCGTCGGGGGAGAAACGGTTCTTTTCTAATTTTGCAAACAGGTGGGACGCGGTCTCGTAGGCAACGCTGTAGCCCTTGTCCGCCGCCTCCGCCGCAACGCAGGCGGAGAGGAAAGTCTTGCCGAGACCCGTGCCGCCGATAAACAGCAGATTGCCGCTTTTCATGGAAAAGTCCCCGGCATACTTGCGGCAGATATCGAAATTGTGCTTCATAATGACCCGGGGGCTTGCGCCGTACTTGGGGTCAACACGGTCGGAATAATAATTGAGGTTAAAATCTTCAAAGCTTTCCGCATTTGCGGACAGCACCCTTACCTGCTTTCTCTGCTCGGCGCGGCAAAGCTCCTTGAGGCAATCGCACATCTCGGTGCCGATATAGCCCTCGCCGCCGCACTTACGGCAGATAGGACCCTCTTCCAAAAAGCCTTCCGGGAAATTTTCCGCAATAAGCGTTTCCTTTTCCTGCTGCAGAGCGAAATTCTTGGCTCTTGCCTGCTCCATCAGCGCCGCGCTGTCACCACCGCGGACGAATGCCGCCTGGGCGGCTGCCGCCATAGTAGCGCGCAAAAGTCTGTCGATTTCCCGCAGCCGGGGCAGCTTTTCATAGGCGACCTGCAGATTCTCCCGATAACGGGATGCCCGGTCTGCCTTCCGGTCCGCAAGCACCTTTCGCGCCGCCCGGACCACTTCACTACTGTATGCCATGGCTTATGCCTCCTGTAATACTTTCTGAATGGCTTCCAGCTCCGCCGCGCCCAATGCGCCGGAAGCGCCCTTGGGAACCGCGCCCTTATCACCAGCCCGGATCTTCTCGGCGGTGGTAAGACCGCTTTCGCTCCAGCGAAGCAGGATCTTATTCATATACGCCCAGCTAAGTCCCCCGGTGTTGACGCAGGTGCGGTCATAGGCAAGCGCGATGGCTTCCTCATCAAAGCCCATTTCCAGCCAGGCATTTGCGTAGCGCTCCTCGCTGGGGGAGAGATTTCTGCCACGGATCTGCAAAATTTCCATCAAGCGACCCAAACGGCTGCGGCGCAGATTCTGCTGATGGATATAGGCTGCCGCCTCTTCCATGGAATCGATGCCCCGCTCTGCCCAGGCGTACGCCTCTTTTTCAATGGTACGCAGAGAGGGCGCGCGGACGCCGCCCTTTTGCCGGGCGCGGTCCTTGCAGTAGGAGATCAGCACGGAGATCACCTCGCCGGGCAGACCCAGGTAGCGGACAAAGCCTAAGATGATCTTCAGCTCCTCGGTGTTTAGGTTTCTGCCCAGCACGCGCTGGACCTCGCCATAAATGCCACGGAAGTCCAAATCCGCGTCCATTGCCTGCATTACATCCCTTTCGGTGTACTGGGGGCGCTCTCCGGAAAGCTCCACAGTGGGTTTTTTCTCCGGCAGAAGACCAAGCTGGCGCAGTGTGGCGCCGGCGCAGCGTAGGCGGGAATCGGTCATATGTAAGTCATGTTTTGCGTTTTCCGGCGCGTTGCCGCTATGGAGATAGCAATAAAGGAGCATGGCATCCCCACTGCCGGCGCAAAGGAGTTTATGCAGTTGTTCTTTTGGGATGGTCAGCTCTTTTGTGTTCATGGGTTTCTCCTCTGCCTTTTCGAAAAAAGGCGATATTTTCGTATGATAAAGTATTATACCACAGGTTCTTCTTCTCCACAATGGGACGCAGTTCCCGTTTTTCGGAGAAAAACCGCGCCGATTTTTGGCACACCTCAGCATATTGTGGCTGAAGAAGTCCCTGACCACAAGACTTTTGCCGGAACATGTTGTAGGGGCGATTATCAATCGCCCGCAGGCGGTCACTGACCGCCCCTGCCTTTTCAATTTTCAATTAAAAAAGACCACTCTTTCGAGTGGTCTTTTTCTCAGCTTGCTTTCCAGGTATCCGTATTGAAGGAGCCGGTGCCCCAGGAGCTGCCCCAGGAGTAGTCACAAATGGTGGCCGTGCCTGCCTGCATCTCGCTGTACTTGATCCAAGTGCCGCCATCGTTGGCGTAAACCGCCCGGTAAACCACCGCGGTGCCGCGCTTGTTCAGGGGGTTGGTGGTCATATAAATGACCATTTCATCACCGCTGTAAGAATTTGTGATGTTCTCCTCCTTGATCATGATCTTCACATTGGTCGCTTCGCCGTTGATCATCATATGGAGATTGCCTTCAAACAGCGCCTCAATGGCGTTAATGTCCTGGTCGTTGGCGCCGGGCACATTGGAAATGTAGGAGCTGTTTCTTTCCCAGCTGGGCGGGTTTTCCATATGATCCCGCAGCTGCGCCTGCTCTTCCGGCGTATTCAGGATCTCCTGGAACCGATCCATAGCATCGCTGACCGTGGTCTGATCCTCATTCTCCGGAAGCTCATCGTAGGGCAGGAACTCATACATGACCACGCTGTTTAGCACGGAATTGGCGGTAGACGCGCCCTTGACATAGGAATAGGTCACGGGGAAAGTCAGATAGCCGCCGGGCTGCACCACCCACTCCGGATCTTTTTTCTTCATATCGGTGGTGACCTGGATGTTTTCATTGTCATAGGTATCTGCGCCCACCACATACCGCATAATGTGGTAGCCGTAGAGGACATCGGAGTTGTTATACACCGTTACATAGATCGTGGGGGAGGCGCTTACGGAAAGATCCGCGGTACTGCGCAGCGCTGAGCCGGAATAGCCGTGGACCGTCACACCGGGCGCAGTTTCCACTTCCGTGATGAACACGCCGGGCTGGGGGGTTGCCTCAAAAGTTCCGTCCACATTGAGAACATCCGTCACCTGGGCAAAACCGATGCACAAACAGCAAAAAAGGAGGGAAACCGCGGCACAAACTGCGAATTTTTTCCAAAAACCAGTCATAACACGATTTCCTTTCTTTATGGATTATTTCCTCTCAGCGACCTGCTTTACGCTGTACTTGCCGCCGAAACGGCTATCTTCCACAATAATTTTGTAGATGTACTGGATGCCGGAGGAGAGGACAAAGAACTCCGTGCAGGTCTGATCCTCGTTTTCGTACATCAGAACGGGGCTCTGCAGCGTATCCCGGATCTCCAGCAGCTCCGGGAAACTATCTACCTGCAGGACCTGGTAGCCCTGGGTGTCCAGGGGGTTGTTTACCTTCTGAATAAAGCTGCGGTACGCGGAAAGGATCTTGCCGACCTTTCTTGCGTAGTCGATATGCTGGTCTCTTGTGACGATCACATAGACCGCCAGCCACGCTGCCGCCAGTACATCTGCCACCGCAAAGAGGATGGTCAGGGTCTTGTACAGATCCAGGTCACGGCTGTTTGCCGCCAGGAGCTTACGCTCGTCGGAAACCGGCGGGGTCTCCACATAAGGCGCTACGGTGGTCTGATTCAGGGGGATATGGACCGTGATGGTGTAGGTGTTGCTGCCGCCGGCTGCCGCCGCGTTGCCCTCCAGGGAGGTCTTCACCGTCATACACACCGCCAGGAACGCTTCCACATCATTCAGATCGTAGGTCTTAATGAAGGATTTCGCGGTTTTGTTATAGGCATTATAGTCCAGCGCCACACTTTCCCGGATGGAGATGGTATTGCCGGCAGAGATCTTCTCCTCACCGGACTTCAGTTCGTACACGGGATTGAAGATATCCATCTTGGATTGCTTGTCCCGCACGCAAAGCTGGGCATTGATCTGATAGCGATAGCTGCAGCGGACAGCCGCATCGGTCATGGTAAAGTCGTAGGAGAAGTCCGCGGTCATCCGATCCACCAGCGCCGCAACATAAGCGTGGCTGCCGTTTAAGTACTCTTCACTATAGAACTTATTGTCCTTCAGATAGGCCTTATAGATGGCGTTTCCGGACTCTGTGTAGGAAATATAATTATTGCCGCCAGCCTGCAGGAAGCGGATACCTACTCCCAGCAGGATCGCCGTCAGCAAAGCCACCACTACCGCAATGCGGATGATCATCTTGCGCCTGTGCTGCTGATAGGCAGAACGCTGCAGTTTTTCTTTTTCTGACATATCGTAACACCTGATTTCCGTTATTAGTTAAATAGCTCGCGCATCCAAACCGTTGGATAGCCGAGATATGGTATGGTCAAACATTCGGTGCCGATCACACGGTCGGCAGTTGTAAAGCCAAAGTCCTCTTCTTCGTTGGCATCGCCTTTGGTGAAGATCTGCAGCTGACCGTTGATCTTCTGCAGACGGGTTATGCGATGGATCACCCGGCGGCTGCCGGAGGAGAATACGATGACCTGACCCTCTTTCAGGTCCTGGCCGTCGTATCGCTGATAGATCACGGCATCGCCTTTGTTTTGAGAACCGGTCATACTGTCGGTGGCGATCACCAGCGCGCCGTATTGAAAGCGGCAGGAGATCAGCATAACAAACGCTGTCATACACAGCACACCCAGCACCGCAGCTGCAGTACTCCAGGGCTTTAAGGGCTTGGGCGCCGTCTTTCTGTTCTTCCCGTAAAGGGTGCTGATGAAGAACATCACCGCAAGGGGAAGCAAAAGACGGGCAAGGGAAAGCATTGCCGCAGGCATATTGGGTGCCATGGGCAGAAAATAGGAATAGATCGCCAGAGGAATCCGGTAGGCGATCACGGGCAGAAACCCGTATTTTCGGGAAACATCACAGTAAAGAAGATTTGCCGTCAGGGACGGGATCACCGTCATGGAGGCAAACTCCCAAAAGGCAGCAAATCTGCCTAAGTTGTTGGTATAGCGAAACAGCGCCGCATCAAAAACCACAAAAAGAAGGTAGGAAAGGGCCGCGGAAAGCTTGCTCTCCTGTGAGAGCAGAATATGGCGGATATATTCGGCGCCGAGGATCGCCACGGTATAGGGGAGCACCCGCCTCCACCAGTACTGGCGATTGATGGGCGTCCTGTAAAAACCGAAGCCGAGACCCGTCATCAGGTACAAGCCGATAAACGCCAGGGCAGCGATCAGCAGGACGGTGAGCACCTGGCTCCGGACATGGGAGGTAAGGATGCGCTTTTTGAGAAGCACACCGAAGGCTGCGGCAAATACCGCAACCGTCAGCGCAAACCACAGGTTTGTGTTTGCTGCCTTTTCCGTGAAGCAGCAAAGGAGAAGAACGCCGGCAAAGATACCGGACAGTATGTATAAAAGGCGTTTGTCTTTCGTCATAGTTCTTCTCCTCGCTGCTTCTTGGAAAACTTCATTTAGGGAGTGACGTCTACGGACTCTGCACGCAGCTCGATGTCGATGTTGCCGGTAACCAGACCGGTAGCAGCCTTCAGCAGCTTAACGGTAACGGTGTAGGTCTTGCTGCTGTGCGCGTCGATGGTCTGTGCCGCACCGTTCCAGTCGCTGGACACTGCGAAGTACTCAGCATTGGTGTTGCCTGCAGCGGCATCCAGTACGGGGGTCACCTTTGCAGCCACATCGTTGTCGTTCTGGATGGTGAAGGTAAAGGTGGTTTCCTCATCCTTGCTCATCAGACATGCAGCAGTGAAAGTAACCTTATCGTTGTTGCTGGTGGAGACAGATGCGCTGTCGCCATCGGCTGCTCTGTTTGCAACGGCGTCGGAGAAATACAGGTTGGCGTCAAACGCATTCTGTGCATTTGCCTCAGAAACCTCCACGGTACCGATAACGTCCAAAACGTCAGTAACGGCAGCGAAGCCAACGCCGACGCACAGGATCGCCAGTACCAGGCAGATCGCCAGGATACTTCTTCTGTTTCTCATAGATTTTTCCTCCTTTCCCGAAAAATCATTCGTGGTGGAAAAAAACCTCTTTCCACCCTACTTAAAGTCCATTATAGTGCCGCTTTTTTTTAATTTCAAGGGGGTCTTCACAAATTTTGCAAACTATCCATGTTTTTCTATTAAAAACATCTGTTTTTTGTGCGCGTTTTCTGTTTTCCAAAAAATGCGCCCGCGGGCCGTCACTGACCGCCCCTACATTTTCAATTTTCAATTAAAAAAGACCGCCCGTAGGCGGTCTTTTTATTTAGCACAGTTTTGCGCCGGCGGGGATGGCGTCGTCCACCATCAAAAGGTTCAGCTTTTCCTCGCCCTTTTCGGTGTGGACAGCGGAGATCAGCATGCCGCAAGACTCTCTTCCCATCATCTTACGGGGCGGCAGGTTGGTGATCGCCACCAGGGTCTTGCCGATGAGCTCCTCCGGCTTATAGAACTTTGCGATGCCGGAGAGGATCTGCCGGTCGGTGCCGGTGCCGTCGTCTAAGGTAAACTGCAGGAGCTTGTCGGACTTCTTAACATTCTGGCAGTCCTTTACCTTTACAGCACGGAAATCGGACTTGCAGAAGGTATCGAAATCCACAGTTTCTTCGGAGTAGGGCTCGATCTCCAGAGGAGGCAGCGCTGCCTTTGCCTTGGCGGCATTCATTTCGTCGATCTCCTGGAGCTTCTTGGCAGCATCCAGGCGGGCAAAGAGGATCTCTGCCTGACCTACCTGCTTGCCTGCCTCCAGAACACCGAAGGTCTTCAGGCTCTCAAGACCGCCGTTTTCAACATTCAGCTGCTCCAGCATACGGCGGGAGGTCTCGGGCAGGAAGGGCTCCAGGGCAACCGCTGCGAAGCGGATGGACTCCAGGAGGTTATAAAGAACCGTACCCAGGCGGGCGTGATTGGCTTCATCCTTAGCCAGCGCCCAGGGGGCGGTCTCATCGATATACTTATTGGCGCGGCGCAGCAGAGTGAAGATCTCGTCGATGGCATCCGCCACCTTCAGCTCGTTCATCTTCTCCTCTACTCTTCCGGGCATTGCCAGGGCAACGGCCTTCAGCTCCTCGTCCAGAGCGTCTGCGCAGCAGGGCTCCATGACACGTCCGCCGAAGTACTTGTTGTCCATGGCGATGGTGCGGTTTACAAGGTTGCCCAGAATGTTTGCCAGCTCGCTGTTGATGCGCTCGATGATCAGCTCGTAGGTCATCACGCCGTCGGATGCGAAGGGCATCTCGTGGAGCACGAAGTAGCGGACCGCGTCCACGCCGAACAGGTCTACCAGATCGTCCGCATAGATGACGTTACCCAGGGACTTGCTCATCTTGTCGCCCTTGACCAGCAGCCAGGGGTGACCGAAGATCTGCTTGGGCAGGGGCTCGCCCAGGCTCATGAGGAAGATGGGCCAGTAGAGGATGTGGAAACGGACGATATCCTTACCGATCAGGTGCAGATCCGCGGGCCAGAACTTCTTGTACTGCTCGCCGTGGTTGCCGTCGGGATCGTAGCCGCAGAAGGTAATGTAGTTACTCAGCGCGTCCAGCCACACATAGGTCACATGCTTGGGGTCGAAGGTCACGGGGATGCCCCAGGTGAAGCTGGTTCGGGATACGCAAAGATCCTGCAGACCGGGCTTCAGCAAATTGTTGACCATCTCGTTTCTGCGGGACTCGGGCTGGATGAACTCGGGATGGGTCTCGATGTGCTCCATCAGCCGGTCGGCGTACTTGCTCATACGGAAGAAATATGCCTCTTCCTCAGCGTCCACGCACTCCCGGCCGCAGTCGGGGCACTTGCCCTCCACCAGCTGGCTCTCGGTCCAGAAGGACTCACAGGGGGTGCAGTATTTGCCCTTATATGCGCCCTTGTAGATATCGCCCTGGTCGTACATCCGCTTGAAGATCTTCTGCACCTTGGTTTCGTGCTCGGGATCGGTGGTGCGGACGAAGCGGTCGTAGGTGGTGTTCATCAGATCCCAGATATCCTTGATCTGACCTGCCACATTGTCCACATACTCCTGGGGGGTGATGCCAGCCGCTTCTGCCTTCTGCTGGATCTTCTGACCGTGCTCGTCGGTGCCGGTCTGGAAGTACACATCAAAGCCTGCCTGGCGCTTATACCGGGCAATGGCGTCTGCCAGCACGATCTCGTAAGTATTGCCGATGTGGGGCTTGGCAGAGGTGTAAGCGATGGCTGTGGTAATATAATAGGGTTTCTTTTCGCTCATTTGGGATTCCTCCTTAAAATAGAAAATCGCCCTTGCACACGCAAGGACGATAGAGTTTACCGTGGTACCACCTTGATTTGCATCTTTCGATGCCTCAAACGCGCTTTAACGGGCGCACCCGTAACTGCCTACCTATCGACAGCTCGGCTCCAAGACCATGTTCGCCGGCATCCCACGCATCCCCTCGCACCATACGGGACTCGCTTTCCGTCTTCCACCGGGTACTCTTCTTTTCTAAGCCTTTCCCTATAATATGGGTATTATAGCCGCATTTGCGACCTTTTGTCAAGTCTTTTGCAGTAGGGGCAGGTCAAGACCCGCCCCTACTGCATTGATCGCCAAAAGGTGATTTGTCCCACAGGGACAACGAAAATTGTCAATTGTCCATTGTCAATTGTCAATTCTTTTCGTCATCCACAGGGCAACCGCCACGGCGCTGACGCCGCCAACTAACTTACCCACGATCATAGCAGGCAAAAATTCCGGAGAAAACCCGGCGGTGAAGCCCAAATGGTCACCAAATACGAAGGCGGCGGACACCGCAAAGGCGATATTCACCACCTTGCCCCGGCTGTCCATCTCCTTAACCAAGCCAAATGTTGCGATGGAATTTGCAAGGGTCGCCACAAGACCGCCGGCGGCGGTATCGTTGATGCCTAAGAGCTTCCCTAACTTCCCCAGGGGTTTTCTCAGCAGTTTCGTGACCACATATACAAGGGGAAACGCACCCGCTAAGACGATAGCGATGGCGCCCACGGTCTGGAAGCCCTCTTCAATGGGCGCAAGTCCCCGGATCAGTTCCCAGCCGGTAAGGGTCTGAAAGATGGAGACGGCAAGACCCGCCGTGATCAGCGCCAAAATACCTTTTCCGAAGGCGCTGAAGCCACGGATCATCCATTTTTCCGCTTTCCAAAGGCCCAGGGCGATCAGTGCCGCAATCAGCACGATGGGAATCAGGTTCCGCAGGATCATCCCAATAGGAAACCCCGCCACAAGGCCGCCGGCAAGCAGACCTACAGGGATGGTGACGATGCCGGCAAGGATCCCCTTTGCAAGGTAGGGTCTGTCCTCCTGCCGGAGGATGCCTAAAGCCACGGGAATAGTAAACACAATGGTAGCGCCCAGCATACTGCCGCACAGCACGCCGCCGAAAAGCGCCGCCCGGGGGTCATCGGTCATGGCTTGGGCCAGGGCGCCGCCGCCCATATCGCAGGCTAAGATCGTGCCGGCAAACATGGCGGGGTCTGCCCCCAAAAACCGGAACACCGGCACCACCACCGGCTGCAATATCTTTGCCAACACCGGGGACAGGACGATCACACCCACCATAGCAAGGGCCAGGCTGCCCATTGCCAAAATGCCATTTTCAAACTCCTGTCCGATTCCCAGCCTGTTTCCGCATATCCGGTCCAACGCGCCGGCAACGGCAAAAACTGCCATCACCGCAATGAGTATCTCATGTGCAGACATAGGCCTCTCCTTTCATTTTTGGTCCAGGATCGCCACCACTGCCGCATCGATGGGAGCTTCCATGCAAAAGCGGGAGGCAACCGTGCCGCAGACCAGCAGCACCTTGTCCCCGGTGCCGCCGCCTACCTGGTCCGCCGCCACCACCTGCCCCTCCGGGGTATCCACCACCAAAAAGGTCTGCCCCATAAGGCTGGGGGATTTGCGGCTGGACCACACCGCCCCCGTTACTGTTCCAATTTTCACGACTTCCCCTCCATGATTTCCTTCGCTAAAGGCGTCAAAACCGCCCCCGGACCGGGTCGCTTTCCCGCCGCCAAAAGGTTTCTCGCCTCCTGGGCGGTGATGAGCTTTTTCTGCGCCCCGTCGGTAAACACCACGCCCCAGCTCTTAAGCTCCCGCCGGGCCGCCGCGATGGCAGCCGCAAGACCCCGGTTTTTGGGGGCGGTGGGCAGACCCGGGGTGTAGAGCACCACGGTCTTCCCCTCCGCCAGGGCGGAAAAGACCCGCTCATCGGAAAACCGCAGAAGCGCTCCGATCTGCAGTGACCCGATGACCACGCAATCATAAGGCGGCTCTTTTACAAAGGTATAGCCGGGAAGAAAATCCGGCTCTTTCCCCACCAAAAGCGCCCTCATTTTAGGATCCTCCCCAAATCACCGGGGCGGAACCCGCAGGCATTTGCCTCGTCGTAATCAAGATGCACATAGGTGCAGAATTTGTCGCTTACCCGGACCACCGTGTCCTGGAATACCGCCGGGCGGTCCGTAAAGGTCTGCAGGCGCACCACCTGCTTGTCCTTTACGCCGAAAAGCGCCGCGTCCCGGGGCGTCATGTGAATGTGGCGCTTGGCGGCGATGACGCCCTTATCCAGGACGACACTGCCCTTTTCCCCCCGGAGCTCCGCGCCGGGGCTTCCTGCCACATCTCCGGAAAGGCGTACCGGAGGCGTGATGCCCAAGGCTCTTCCGTCGGTGAGGGAGATCTCCACCTGGGCCTCTCCCCGCTCCGGACCCAGCACCGCCACATTCTGAAATTCCCCCTTGGGTCCTACCACCGTGACCCGCTCGTTCGCCAGGAACTGTCCCGGCTGGGAAAGCGGTCGCTTGGGGGTAAGGGTGTGACCGAACAGGGTCACCGCCTGGTCTTTTGTAACATGGACATGGCGACCGGATGCCTCCAGTTCCACAAAAAGCCGTTTCGTGATGGCATCTGTCAGCTTCTCAAGATCCATACGATCAATCCTTCCGTTAGGATTTGTAAGGGCGGGTCAAGACCCGCCCCTACGGGATGGCTGCGCCTGTGCTTTCAGCCGGATCATTAAAATATAGAGCATACTGCTCATGCGGTTCATGAGCCGCAGGATGTCCTGCCGCTCCCCGGAAAATGCGTGGACGGCACAAAGCTCCGCGCTTCTTGCCATTGCCCGGGCGCGGTTTAAGCGCAGGAGCTTTTCCCCGTCCTGGGCTTCCGGCATAAAATGGGGCACGCCGTAAAAGTCCTGGGGACGGTGGCTGTGCTCCCGGGTCTCCTTTTCTGTCAGTCCGCAGAGCTTTTCTTCCTCTGCCGGCTGGTTCAGCACATCGTAGCGGATCAGCTTCCGGGCAAGGGACAATATCTCCCCCAGCTCCTCTTTCATTTCCGGCACGGCGATTTGGCAAAGCAAAAGCTCCGCCTCCAGGCTGTCCACCGCCCCCCGAAACGCAATCCGGGGGTGGGTCTTGGAAACGAGAACATCCCCATAAAGATGGGTCATATGCTCCGGCTTTTCCTCCATATAGCCGCCGCCCTCCAGGCGGTAGCGGTCCGGCTTTGCCAGGTGTGCCGGCAGGATCTCGATCCGCTCCCGATTCAGGAAGTCCCGGGCATCAGAAGTTAGCTGATCTCCCTTTCCCAGGTAAAAGACCCGTTTTCCGTCCCGGTTGCGCAGGTTTTCCCGCACCGCCTTTTCGGTATAAAGCATTATTTGCCGGCTGCGCCGCCGGTTGCCTTGCCGTGGGGCAGGATGTTATCTACCTCCGTGTGGGGGCGGGCAATGACATGGACAGAGACCAGCTCCCCCACCTTTTCCGCAGCGGCTGCGCCGGCATCGGTTGCTGCCTTGACTGCGCCCACGTCACCCCGGACCATAACGGTGACCAGACCGCCGCCCACCTGCTCCTTGCCCACCAGCTGGACATTGGCGGATTTTACCATGGCATCTGCCGCCTCAATAGCGCCAACCAAGCCCTTTGTTTCGATCATACCAAGAGAATTTGTGTTCATAATATTCTTCCTTTCCGTTATTTCCTTGTTTTTCCCTCTCACTCAGCCTTTCGGCTGCCAGCTCTCCCAAAGGGAGAGCCACGATATTCTCTCCTTGCCTCTCCCTTTGGGAGAGGTGCCCAGTGCACACACTGGGCGGAGAGGGTCATCCCAGCCTTTCCAGGATCTTTTTCGTCAGTATTTCCACCAGTTCATCGGTGGGGTCGTTGGTTTTCTTTCCACCGCTGCCCCAGGCGACCCGGCGGATGTTGATAAGGTCCAGGGGAGAGATGTTATTGGAGGAGGAGCTGCCGCCCACCGCGCCGCAGCCTAAGGTCAGCGCCGGGAACAGGTCCGTTGTGGCGCCGATGCCACCCTGCGCCGCCGGGGTATTCACCAAAAACCGGGACACGGGGATCGCCGCAGCGAATTTCCGCACAACGGCCGTATCCTCCGCGTGCATGGCAAAGGTGTGTCCGCTGCCCTCGTGGGTCAGCACCTCCACCGCCTTATTTAGCACCGCGTCCTCATTTTCCATCACGAAAAAGGCAAGCACCGGGCAGAGCTTTTCCATGGAATAGGGGCGGGTCGGACCTGCCTCCTGTTCTTTGGCAACTAATATTTTCGTGCCGGAGGGGACGGTAAATCCCGCTTTCTGCGCAAGGCTTTCCGCGGTTCTTCCTACGATGTCCGGGGAAAGGCTGCCGTCCGGGCGAAACAGCAGTTTCGCAAGCTTTCCTGCCTGCTGGGTGTCCATAAAATAGTAGCCCATGGACTTTGCCTTTTCCTTTACCTCCTGCTCCATGGCTTCTTCCACAATGATGCTCTGCTCCGAGGCGCAGACCGTGCCGTTATCGAAGGTCTTGGACTCCAGTACGCACCTAAGGGCTTTTTCTGCATCCGCGCTGCGGTGGATATACACAGGTCCGTTGCCCGCGCCTACGCCGATGGCGGGTTTGCCGGAGGAATAGGCGGCTTTGACCATACCCGGACCGCCGGTTGCTAAGATGAGCGTCACTTCCGGCACGCTCATCAGCTCCTTGCAGCCTGCCATGGACGCAGCGGTCAGGCAGCTGACGCTCCCCTTGGGCGCGCCGGCTTTTTCCGCGGCGGCGGACACGATGTTTGCCGCCCGGAGGGTGCTGATCAACGCCTTGGGATGGGGCGAAAAGACGATGGCGTTGCCGGATTTTAAGGCGATCAGTGCCTTATAGCACACAGTAGAGGTGGGGTTGGTGCTGGGTACGATGGCGGCGATGACCCCCATGGGAACGCCGATCTCCCACACCTTTTCCTGTTCCTTCAGTACTCCCACGGTCTTCATGCCACGGATGGCTCCCATAACGGTTTTGGAGGCGAACTCGTTTTTGCGGATCTTGTCCTTTACGTTTCCAAAGCCCGTTTCCTGCACTGCCATTTCCGCAAGCTCGCAGGCGGCGGCGCAGAACGCTTTTGCTACCGCCTCGCAGATCTCGTCTAACTTTTCCTGGGGCATTAAGGAAAGCTTCTTTTGGGCAGACTGCGCCGCCTTTGCCAGATCCCTTGCCTCCTGCCGGGCCTTTAAGTCCTTATCAAGTTCCAAATTACCACTCCTTTCATTATTTTGTACGCACCCCTTTGCCTCCCGCTGACGAGGGAGGTGGCTTTTGCGAAGCAAAAGACGGAGGGAGAGAAAAGAATGACTACCCCTCAGTCAAAAATCAAAGATTTTTGCCAGCTCCCCTGACAAGGGGAGCCTTATCGGTGTAAGCACACCGGCTTGCAAAGATAAGGAAAAATTGTCCATTGTCAATTGTCAATTGGTCTTCCCGCGACCTCGGCCACCGCGTCCGCAAAGGCGGCGCAGGCGGCGGCGCAGGCGGACTGGCTGCCGGTCAGCAGTCCGCCACCGAAATTTGTCTCGCTGGGGGGTGCGTATAGTTTACATAACTTTACATCTCCCGCCTTCAGCGCCCCGTCCATGGCGTACATACTCTCCAAGGGGGGCGCGATGAGATAGGCCAGGGCTGTACCCTCCGTCACCCCCGCCTCTCCCGCCAAAAACGAGCCGCAGCGGCTCACCGTATGGGCAAGGTAGGGTACGCCGTTTACCTCGTCGAAGCCGATTCGGTTTAGTGCCTGCACCGCCGCGTCCATACCGCTGCGCACCGCCCCGGGGGTTGTGGCAGCCAGGATGCCGATGACCTCTCCGGCGTTGGGAGTAGAGGCGTTTGCCGCCCCCGCATAAAAGCTGCGGGAATAACAGACCTTTACATCCGCCGCTTTTGTTGCCTCATCCAAAGCGATATAGGTGGCATCGTCGCAATCGGTGGTAATGAGTCCCAGGCAGGGGTAGCCTTTAGGCGCGCCTAAGGCTTTGCAAAGGCTCTCCCCGGCGCTGGCAAGGTAGCGGATTGCCAGGATCTTTACCGGGATCATACCGCTCCCTCCAGATGCAGACCCACACCGGAGACCTTTTTCTCTAAGATCTTACCGATGAGCTCCGCAACATAGGCTCCCGCCTCCACCGCAGGCGTACCGCCGTCGTGGATATTGCTGACCACGGTGCGGCTGGATTCCAGCACCCCGGTCCGGGGCTGATAGGTGATATAGGCGGACATGCTCTTATCCGTCACAAGACCGGGGCGCTCTCCCACCAGCATACAAACCAGCTCACAGCCGGTGACATCGCCGATGGCATCGCCTGCGCCCACCCGGCAGTAGCGGACGAAAAGGTCCTTGCCGGTTTCAATGTGGCGCAATTTTAAGCCGTCCTTGATGGCGGCGGCGCAATCTAAGGCGTTTGCCATAATCGCCGCCGAAGAAAGACCGTCGCCAATGACGATCTGCACCCTGGGACTATTTGGGATCGCCGCCTTTAGCTTCTGCTTGGTTTCCTCATCGAAAGTACGACCCTTATCCGGGCGGGTCAGGTATTCTTCCTTGTCCTTACAACGTGTCTGCAGGGGGAAAAGTCCGTTTTTCTCCGCATAGCTTTCCGGCACTTCCGACCAAACCGCGTCCTGGGCGGCTGCGTGGTCCGCCCGGAAACGGAGCATGGTCAGGGTCTTATAGCGGGGACCTGCCCGCCCGCTTCCCAGCCTTGCGGGGGTCCGCTCCTTCAGCCGGGCGAAGGCGGCTTTATCCTTGGGGTCCTCCACAAGATAGAGCTTTCGAAGGTCCAGGGTGGTCACATCGGGGACGAAATCCCCGTCTTTATAATGGGTATCCGGCGCCTCCGGACCGGGATCCGCCGGCTTATAGTCGCTGCCCTTTACCTGGGGCTGGGGCGACATGGTGCCGAGGATCTCCGCAACCAAGGCGGATAGCTCCTGTTTGTTCATAGGTTTCCTCCTTTGGGCAAGCTTCCATTGCGTTCTGACTCGGCCCCCTCTGTCGAGGGGACTGTCAGCGCAGCTGACTGGGGGAGAGCTCTCTCCCTCCGTCAAAAATCAGAGATTTTTGACACCTCCCTCGTCAGAGGGAGGCTTTTATAGGTGCATCGATAATTGTTACTCTTCATAATGACAATGAGAATTATCAATTAGAATAGCAGGCTTGAGCCGTCGCCGGCTTTCTTTGTGAGCTTGCCGTTTTCCACAAAGCCCTTCTTCTCCAGCCACCGCTGGAACTCCGGTATGGCGGTCTTCCCCGTCAGCTCCCGGAGGGTCGCCGTCTCCCGGAAGCCGGTGGTCTGGTAGTTGAGCATAATATCGTCGCCGTGGGGAATTCCCATAAAGTAGTTGCACCCCGCCAGGGTCAAAAGGGACGCAAGGTTCTCGATGTCATTTTGGTCCGCTTTCATGTGGTTGGTGTAGCAGCAATCGCAGCCCATGGAGATTCCCGTGAGCTTGCCCATAAAATGGTCCTCAAGTCCCGCCCGCGTGACCTGCCGGGAATCGTAAAGATACTCCGGACCAATGAAGCCAACCACGGTGTTGACCAAGAAAGGCGAAAAGCGCTTTGCAAAGCCGTAGCACCGGGCCTCCATGGTCACCTGGTCGGCGCCGTGGTGGGCATCGGAGGAAAGCTCCGAGCCCTGCCCGGTCTCAAAGTACATCACATTGGGTCCCTCCGCCGTGCCGTGGTGCAAAAGCAGGTCTTTTGCCTCCTGGATGGTATCTGCGTTAAAGCCGAAGGCCTCGTTGCCCTTTTGGCTGCCGGCGATGGACTGGAAAATAAGGTCGCAGGGCGCGCCGGAGCGCACCGCCTTCATCTGCGCCGTCACATGGGCAAGGACGCAGATCTGGGTGGGGATCTGCCAGTGTTCCTTAATTTCTTTGAATCTGTGGAGCACCTTTGCGGTCTGCTCCGGGGAATCGGTGACGGGGTTTAAGCCGATCACCGCGTCGCCTGCGCCTAAGGAAAGACCCTCTAAGACCGAGGCGGTGATGCCGTCCGGGTCGTCGGTGGTGTGGTTCGGCTGCAGGCGGCAGGAAAGGGTGCCGGGAAGACCGATGGTGGTGTTGCAGTGGGCGGTGACCGGGATCTTCGCCGCGGCGTAGATGAGATCTAAGTTCCACATAAGCTTACAGACCGCCGCCACCATCTCGGAGGTCAGACCCCGGCTCATTTTCCGGATGTCCGCAGAGGTGGTGTTCTCGTCTAAGATCCATTCCCGCAGCTCAGCTACGGTCCAGTTTCGGATCTTTTCATAGGCGGGTTCGTTCACATCGTCCTGGATGATCCGGGTGACCTCGTCCTCTTCGTAGGGGACAACGGGATTTTCCCGCAGGTCTCCAAGGGTCAGAGCGGACAGCACCACCTTTGCCGCAACACGCTGCTGGGCGCTTTCCGCCGCCAGGCCTGCCAGCTTATCGCCGGTCTTTTCCTCGTTTGCCATACTGAGGACCTGCTTAATGTCCCGGAACTGATATGTTTTTCCAGATAGGGTCGTTTTAAGCTTCATATATTTCGTCACTCCACATTGTAGGGGTCGGCCCCTGGACGACCCGCAAATTGTTGTTAGCGCAACGGGACGTCGAGGGCGCCGTCCCCTACAAATTATCCCCCTGCTTTTCCAGCACCAGGGTCTTGACCACCACAGGCAGGGCAGGTCCTACGGGAGCGCCCACATCCAGGTAGTCCCCCTGGGAAAGGCGCACCCGGTCGATACAAAGGCAGGGGGTCTCCGGGGATAAGCTTAACGAAAGCCGCTGTCCCAGAGCCTTTGCCATATCGTTTTCCAGGCACAGGAAGATGCTTTTCCCCGTCATAGCCCGCAAGATCTTCTCCGAAAGGGCGGCTATTTTTTCATACCGGGGGGCGGCATAGCCGGGTAGCATTAGTACCGTGTCCGTCTCCGGACTCAGCCGCCGGGCAATGAGCTCCGGCAGCGTTTCGCTGTCCTGCTCCTCTTTGGTAAACACCGCCACCGGAAGATTCTGCAAAGGAAAGGGGATGTTTCTCCAAAACACCGTACTGCCGGAAAGCTTCGTCGAGTGGCATCCGGCGCCGATCACCGTTGCCCCCACGGTCTCCCGCCCCAGCCGGTACTCCCCGGCGCAAAGGCGGCTTTTCTTAATTGCCTGACCAAGCTGGGGACCCATATCCCCAAAGGCAT
>JAZSAB010000093.1:0-25388 GCA_045601675.1 Faecousia sp. | reverse complement strand
ACCTGAGCTTCCCCTTCCGCCGCTACCAGATCAGCAAGGTCTACCGCGGTGAGCGCGCCCAGCGCGGTCGCTTCCGCGAGTTTTACCAGGCGGATATCGATATCATCGGCGACGGCAAGCTGGACATCCTCAACGAGGCTGAAATTCCCGCTATTATATATAAGGTATTCCGCGGCTTCGGTCTGAACCGGTTCCAGATCCGCGTGAATAACCGCAAGATACTCAACGGCTTCTACGCCATGCTGGGTCTTACGGAAAAGAGCGGCGACATTATGCGCACCGTGGATAAGCTGGACAAGATCGGCGCAGAGAAGGTAAAGGTGCTCTTAGTCGAGACCTGTGAACTGAGTGAAGACCAGGCAGACGAGATCCTGCGCTTTATCGCCATCACCGGCACAAATGAGCAGGTCATCTCCGCACTGGAGACCTATACCGGCAAAAACGAGATCTTCGACCTGGGTCTTACGGAACTGAAAGCCGTTACCGCAAACCTGTCTGCCTTCGGCGTGCCCGAGGAGAACTTCGCGGTGGACCTGACCATCGCAAGAGGTCTGGATTACTACACCGGTACAGTCTATGAGACCACACTGCTCGATCATCCGGAGATCGGCTCCGTCTGTTCCGGCGGTCGCTATGACGACCTGGCCGGCTACTATACGGACCGTCAGCTTCCCGGCGTTGGCATTTCCATTGGTCTTACCCGTCTGTTCTATGTGCTGGATGAGCAGGGACTTCTAAACCCCGATATGACCGGCGCGCCTGCCGACGCTCTGGTGCTGCCTATGACCGCGGATCCCGCCCCTGCCATCGCACTGGCAGAGAGCCTGCGGGCAGAGGGCGTCCGGGTGCAGCTTTACGCGGAGCAGCGCAAGTTCAAGCAGAAGATGAGCTATGCTGATAAGATCGGCGTTCCTTACGCGGTTCTGCTGGGTGAGGACGAGATCAGCGAGGGCAAGTGCTCCGTGAAGGATATGCGTTCCGGTCAGCAGGTGACTGTCACCGCAAAGGAAGCGGCAGCGCTGATCAAAGAGGGTCTTGCCGCGGGTAACGGCCCCATTATCCTGGAAAAATAGAAATACAATATATAATAATGTAAGCCGCAGGCGGAAGCCTGCGGCTTTTTTACCGGCAGCAGGAAATCGATCCCAAAGCGGTATCCACTTTAGGGAAACAAAGCGCAGAAAAAGGTGTTCAATCGGCGGACAAAACCCTGCTCTTGTGCGGAATATACAAAAGAAGAAAGAGAACAAAGCTGAAATTTATAAACATTATATATCGAAAATTGCGAAGAAATTTCATTTTTTAGTTGATTCCCGCAAAAATCTGTGCTATAATCCTAAATACTTATTACCGTCCGGAATCCGCCGGATGTGTACACTAATCCGCGTGAGCCGGAATTTTACAGAAATTTCCGCTTATGTGGCGCTACTTAGGTTCTTACCGTATGTTCAGCGGTGGAATATATAAATCTTTGGAGGGAAAACTATGAACATGAAGAAACTGGTTGCTCTGGTTCTTGCTCTGTGCCTGGCTGCTTCTATGGTAGCTTGTGGCCCCAAGACTCCTGCTGGCACCACCCCTGGCACCAACGCGCCCACTGATGGCACTACTGCTGGTGCTGTTGAGTACGTTGATCCGTACGCTGAGATCGAGGACTACGACGAGCTGTCCATGGCCATCTACAACGATGTCCTGGGTGAGTTCGCAACTGTCTACGAGCAGGCTAAGGCCGCTACCAATGTCTCCGAGCGTCAGGCTCTGATGGCTATTGCTGAGGCTAAGCTGCTGGCTTCCGGCGTTATGCTGCCCTTGACTTCCAACGGCGGTAACTACGCTATCTCCCGTGCTGTTCCTTACACTGCTACCAACGTCCTGTGGGGCAACGACTCCTATCGTTACCACAACATGCTGGTCGCTACCGAGCTGCTGACTGTCGAGCACCGCGACGAGATCAAGGCTAAGTGGGCAGAACTGTCCGCTAACGATGTCGACGGCGACTTCGAAGTATGGGCTAAGGAGTACATGACCGAGAAGGGCTACACCCTGACCGACAAGTACACCATCGGCTACTCCAGCGATCCCCAGACTTGGGACGTTCTGGGCACCTCTATGGCTGCTGACTCCGAGGCTATTGTTAACACCTACGACGGCCTGGCTGAGTACGACCGCGAAGGCAAGCTGCAGCCCGCACTGGCTGAGTCCTGGGAAGCTTCCGAGGACGGCCTGACCTACACCTTCAAGATCCGTCAGGGCGTGAAGTGGGTCGACTCTCAGGGCCGTGAGGTCGCTGAGGTTAAGGCTGACGACTTCGTTGCTGGTATGCAGCACATGATGGACGCAGCTGAAGGTCTGGAATACCTGACCGGTTCCGCTGGCGCTAACATTGTCAACGCTGACGCTTACTGCGCTGGTGAAGTCACCGACTTCGCTGAGGTTGGCGTTAAGGCTATCGACGAGTACACCCTGCAGTACACCCTGACCCAGCCCACTTCCTTCTTTATGACCATGCTGGGCTACGGCGTCTTCGCTCCCATGAGCCGTACCTACTATGAATCCCAGGGCGGCAAGTTCGGTGCTGACTTCGCATCCGACGCTGAGGACTACCTGTACGGCAAGACCCCCGACAATATCGCTTACTGCGGTCCTTACCTGGTTACCAACTTCACCAAGGACAACACCATCGTGTTCGAAGCTAACCCCACTTACTGGAATGCTGAGAACATCACCATCAAGACTCTGACCTGGCTGTTCAACGACGGCGAGGATCCCACTAAGGCTTACAACGACACCATCGCTGGCACTCTGTCCGGCTGCGGTCTGAACGCTTCCTCTGTTGAGGCTGCTAAGAAGGACGGTATCTTCGATACCAACGCTTACGTCTCCGCATGTGACGCAACTTCCTTCATGGCATTCGTTAACCTGCGCCGTGTTGCTCTGGCTAACTTCAACGACGAGACCGCTGTTGTCTCCACCAAGACCGCTGAGCAGGTTGCTCGTTCCAACGCTGCAATGCTGAACCAGAACTTCCGTCTGGCTCTGGCTACCGCTGCTGACCGTGCTACCTACAACGCTCAGACTGTCGGCGAAGAGCTGAAGCTGACCTCCCTGCGTAACAGCTACACCCCCGGCACCTTCGTTAAGCTGGCTGAGGAGACCACCGTCTCCATCAACGGCACTGACAAGACCTACGCTGTTGGTACTCCCTATGGCCAGATCGTTCAGGATCAGCTGGATGCTGACGGCGTGAAGATCAAGGCTTGGGATCCCGAGGCTGAAGGCGGCGTTGGTTCCTCCGACGGTTTCGACGGCTGGTACAATGCTGACAATGCTGCTGCTTACATGGCTGCTGCTGTCGAAGAGCTGGCTGCTAAGGGTATTGAGATCTCTGCTGAGAACCCCATCTACCTGGATCTGCCCACCTTCACCGGTTCCGAGGCTTACAAGAACCGTTCCAACGCTTACAAGCAGAGCGTTGAGGCTGCTACCGGCGGCTGCATCATCATCAACCTGACTGAGTGTGTTGACTCCAAGCAGTGGTACTACGCTGGTTACTATCCCAGCACCGGTGCTGAAGGCAACTTCGATATCTGCGACCTGTCCGGTTGGGGCCCCGACTACGGTGATCCTCAGTCCTACCTGGATACCATGCTGCCCGCATACGCTGGCTACATGACCAAGGCAATCGGCCTGTTCTAATCCGTATTCATAATTAAACACAGCGGAGGATGGACCTTGTGTCCATCCTCCAAAGTGCTATTTTTAAGGATAATGTGTTCTTGCGAATTTTGGATTTTCAACCCAAAACATAGGGAAAATCCTTCCTTTTTCTGGGTAAAAGTTGATCCGATCTTAGCGTTTAAGCACTGATCTGTAACCGCGCAAAGAGTGCTGCCCTTAGCGGTCCGCACGTTTGCGACAGATTCTTTTTCGCGAACTGCTAAGGGCAGTGCTTTCTGCAACACGTTTTCAAAACACCGCGGTGAAAACCCGCAGCCTGTGCCTCCAATCGGGGGTACGGAGCAATCCAATTGAGAGATGTGAGAAACTATGACGAAATACTTGATTAACCGAATCCTGCGCAGTGTGGTCTCCATCGTGATCGTTGTGACCATCGTTATGGTGCTGATCTATTCCTGCCTGGATAAAACCCTGATCTTCCAGGGTGACCCGACGTTCTCCAAGATGAAGAGTAACGCCAAAGAGGTCTATATGCTCCAGCAGTGGGAGCGTTACGGCTACATTGACTACATTCCCTATGCCGACTGGCTGAAGGAAGAGCTGGCAGCCGGAAATATCGATCAGGCTACCTATGACAAGGTGGTTAAGATCGCTGCTAAGGAGGGACAGGACAGTCCCGAGACGCAGGAGTATATCGATAAGTTCTATGAGTACTATCGTTCCAAGGGTTATGAACCCAAGCGTCTGCCTGCGGATATGAGAATGGGAACGAAGAAGTACAAGGAAGGCGGTGAGCCCCGTCTGTACGCTACCCGGGATGTACCTGTTTATGTCCGTCTGTGGAAGTATCTGACAAGCCTCCTGTTTGTGGATAACATCCACTATGTAGAGGAGGATGTGGGTGAGCGCGGACTTACTTTTACCTGGTACGATCCTGCCTACGGCGGAGAGAAATTCTCCCCCGCCATTATAGGTAACGGCACCAAGCATAAGTACCTGCTGTACTGCACCGATGAATTCCCCTATATTCATCAGAACCTGCTGAAGCTGAACCTGGGCGAAAGCTATACCGTTAACCGCGGTATTGATGTATGGTCCTCCATGACCACTGCACAGGGCTCCTTCAAGATGCAGACTGTCACTTATCCCACTGGCGTGGTCACGGAATCTGCGGATAATCTGCACAGCGCGACTTATCTCCCCGGCTCTTTGGAAAAGGGAACTGCTGTTATCCAGGCTAACTACACCGATAACTACACCCAGGTGGATACCTATAAGAACGGTCTTTCCAGAATGGGCTATTCCTTCGTCATCGGTATTTTCTCCGTTATTATGGCATACCTGCTGGCTGTGCCCATGGGCATTCTGATGGCTAACCAGAAGGACAAGTTCATCGATAAGCTGGGTACCTTCTATATCATCTTCATTATGGCCGTGCCTTCCTTGGGTTATATCTTCCTCTTCAAGGCAATCGGCGGTATGGCAGGACTTCCCACGGTCTTCGATATGCAAAATCCCACATGGGTCATGTATATCCTGCCCATCGTGTCTCTGGCCCTGCCCTCCATCGCAAACCTGATGAAGTGGCTGCGCCGCTATATGATCGACCAGGCCAATGCGGACTATGTTAAGTTTGCAAGAAGCGGCGGTCTTTCCGAAGGCGAGATCTTCCGTAAGCACATTCTGAAGAACGCCATCATTCCCATCGTACACGGCATCCCCGGCAGCATCCTGTTCTCCATGACCGGCGCCATCATCACCGAGCGTGTGTATGTTGTCCCCGGTGTCGGTAACGTGCTGACCAAGGCCATCAACCTGTACGATAACGGTGTTATCGTCGGCGTTACCCTGTTCTATGCGGTTCTGTCCGTTGTTTCCATCATTATGGGTGACGTGCTGATGAGCTTGATCGATCCCAGAATTTCCTTCTCCTCGAAAGCAAGGTGATAGATATGAATGAAAAGAAAATCGATTTATCACAATTCAATATGACCGATGAAGAGCTCTTCGCTCATGTGGATAATTCCGGTCTGGACTCCGAGAAGATCACCGCTCCCCGGTACTCCTACTGGCACAGTGTGTTCCGTGTGTTCTTCCGCAACAAGCTGAACATCATCATCCTGGCGATCCTGGGCGCTCTGCTGGTATTCACTTATGTCTATCCCAGTGTGATCGGTTACGACCCCAATGTAAACCCCATGATCCATCTGTCCGATGCCTCTGCCAAGCACCTCAATCCCACCCAGGCAGTTGAAAAGTTCGGCTTCAACCTGAGCTGGATCCTGGGTACCGGCGGCGCAGGTCAGTCCACCTTCGACGCTATTTGGTACGGCTCCCGTATCTCCTTCACCCTGGCTCTGCTGTGCGCCCTCATCAATATGACCGTGGGCGTTGTCATCGGCGCTATTTGGGGCTTCAGCAAGAAGGTCGATATCTTCATGACCGAGCTGTATAACATTATTGCGAACATCCCCTATGTTCTGCTGATCTCTGTTATCGTTTTGATCATGACCGCCAGCTTCTGGTCTATGGTGTTCGCCTTGACCGTTACCGGCTGGATCGCCATCGCATACTTTATCCGTACCCAGGTCATCATCATTCGTGACCGTGAGTACAACCTGGCTTCCCGCTGCCTGGGCACCCCCATCCTGCGGATCGCCATGAAGAACATCCTGCCCTTTATGACTTCCGTTATCGTTACCCTGGCAGCAACGGAGATCCCCTCCTACATTTCTTACGAAGTGTTCCTCAGCTATATCGGCATGGGTCTTTCTGATATGTCCCTTGGTAAGCTGATCGAGGCATCCCAGAGCGCCATGGTTACTCCCGGTTGGGGTTTTGAGTTCTGGAGCCCCGTTGCAGTGGCTTCCATCATTGCTGTGGTACTGTATGTTGTCGGCCAGAACCTGGGCGACGCATCTGACCCCAGAACCCATATGTAAGAGGTGGCAGTATGAAAAATAAGAAAGTATTACTGTCTGTCAACGACCTGGTAGTTAAGTTCCATGTCCGTGGCAGAGTCCTTACCGCCATCCGTGGCGTTTCCCTGGATATTTACGAAAACGAATCCATCGCCATCGTCGGTGAGTCCGGCTCCGGTAAGTCCGTCTTTACCAAGACCTTTGCCGGCATGCTGGACAGCAACGGTTTCATTGATAACGGCGACATCATCTTCAACGACGAAGAGCTGTCCGAGACCAATGTGGCGATGAATGCCTCCCAGTGGCGCAAGGTCGGCTACGCCCATAAGAAGCTTAACGAATACTCCAAGCTGGAGTTGGGCGCTGACGTCTACCGCCAGATGCTGGAGCTGGAAAAGGCAAATGAAGCAAAGACCAGCATTAGTGAAGCAGAAAAGAAAGCCATCGACGATCAGATCGCCGAGCTGACCTTCCAGAAGGTGGAGCTTTCCAACCTGAAGCAGACCATCGACCCCTCTAAGGAAAAGACAAGAATCAAGGAAGTTTCCGCTGAGATCGCAGATCTTGAGAATAAGATCAAGGCCCTGCAGGCACAGATGGAACAGACCATCAAGGAGCACAAGCAGGCAGCTAAGAACGATGCCCAGTATCAGGCTGAGTACAGCGCAAAGAAGGCTGACCTGAAGGCAAAGTACGAAGCTGCGATCTCCGGTGAGATCTCTGCTGAGACCGCTGCTCGTAACGAGATCATCGCCAAGGAGATCCTCCTCAGCGTTGGCAGATACGGCGCAAGACGGGCAAACAAGATGCTGCGTGCTCTGCTGAAGGCATTCAAGAAGGCTATGCAGCTGGGTATCGATCTCAATAACGACGCAGAGCGCAACGGCGTCTTCGATACCGTTACTTTCCGCGTTCAGTATACCGGTGAAACCGAGAATATGCTCCAGGGCACCTGTATTTTGAACCTGGCGAAGATCCACTACAACGGCGACTGGACCCAGATCCGTGGCGGCAAGATCGCTACCGTCTTCCAGGACCCCATGACCAGCCTGAACCCCATCATCACCATCGGCAAGCAGATCACCTCCGTCATCCTCAAGCACCAGAACTGCTCTGAGCTGGAGGCCCGTGAGCGCGCACTGAGCCTGATGAAGAAGGTTGGCATCCCCAACGCTGAGAACCGTTTCGACGATTATCCCTTCCAGTATTCCGGCGGTATGCGTCAGAGAATCGTTATCGCGATTGCTCTTTCCTGCCAGCCCAAGATCCTGATCTGTGACGAGCCCACCACGGCTCTGGACGTTACCATCCAGGCGCAGATTCTGCAGCTTCTGAAGGACCTGCAGAAGGAATTCAACTTTACCATCGTCTTCATCACCCACGACTTGGGTGTTGTTGCCAACGTTGCTGACCGTGTTGCAGTTCTGTACGCAGGTCAGATCGTAGAGCTGGGTACGGTTGAGGAAGTCTTCTACGATCCCCGCCATCCCTACACCTGGGCGCTGCTCAGCTCTCTGCCCCAGCTGGCACAGAGAAACACCAAGCTTTACTCCATTACCGGCACGCCCCCCTCTCTTTACAATAAGATCGTGGGCGATCCCTTCGCACCCAGAAATCCCTACTGCCTGAAGATCGACACCTTGATCGACTCTCCCATGTTCCAGGTTTCCGAAACCCATTTCGCAAAGACCTGGATGCTGGATCCCAGAGCGCCCAAGGTCGAAAAGCCTGAGATCATTCAGGACATCCACGGCAAGCTGATGCGTGCATTTAACATTTGAGGAGGCAAAACAGTGAGCAAAAAAGAACTGAAAACTGCAAAGCAGACTCATTTGCCCGAGCACGGTCCTGTGGATGAAAATGGCAGAGAGGTCCTGCTGACTCTTAAGAATGTGGACATTACTTTCGGCAAGGGCGACAATGCTGTCCGCGCCGTTAAGAATGCTTCTTTCGATATCTACAAGGGCGAAACCTTCTCCCTGGTAGGTGAGTCCGGTTCCGGTAAGACCACCATCGGTCGTGCCGTAATCCGTGTCAATCCCCTGGCAAACGGCGAGATCCAGTACAAGGGCGTGCCTATTTCCGGCAAGATCCCCCGCAGCCTGGACCGCGAGGTCATCCGTAACATCCAGATGGTATTCCAGGATCCCGCAGCTTCTCTTAACGAGCGCGCAACGGTGGAATACATCATCTCCGAGGGTCTTTATAACTTCCATCTCTACGAAAACGAAGCCGACCGCATCGCTAAGGTAGAGAATATGATCGAGGAAGTTGGTCTTCTGCCCGAGCACCTGACCCGTTACCCCCACGAATTCTCCGGCGGTCAGCGTCAGAGAATCGGTCTGGCCCGTGCTATGGTTATGGATCCCGAGCTTGTCGTTGCCGACGAGCCCATCTCCGCTCTGGACGTTTCCATTCGTGCCCAGGTTCTGAACCTGCTGAAGAAGTTCCAGAAGGAGCGTGGCACCACTTATCTGTTCATCGCCCACGACCTGTCCATCGTTCGGTTCATTTCCGACCGTATCGCAGTTATCTACAAGGGCGACATCGTGGAGATCGCAGATGCTGAGGAACTGTTTGACTATCCTCTGCACCCCTACACCCACTCTCTGATCTCCGCAATTCCCATTCCCGATCCCCAGCTGGAGAAGAACAAGGTCCTGTTTACCTACGATCCCTCTGTTCATGACTACAGCGAAGATAAGCCCGAGCTGGTCTGCATCGGTCACGACCACTATGTCTTCGGCTACAAGAAGGAGATCGAGGAGTACAAGGCAATTCGTGAGAAGAATGTGCCTCTGAAGAGCATCACCATTCGTGATCCCAACGCTCCTGTGGAAGAGCGCAAGGAAGAGGAAAACGTCAGCCGTGAGCCGATCCTGGATACCCCCCTCCATGATACCGGCAGCTTCTGGTATAAGCTTCTTTCCTTCCTGCTGCCCATCGTTGGTTTGATCCTCGGTGCGGTCTTCAAGTCCAAGAAGTACTACCGCAACTACAAAGCCTGCAAGCGGAGCGCCATCGCCGGTTTGATTACTTTTGGCGTGGTTATTCTGCTGTTTGCATTGTTGCTGATCGCGGCTGTACTGTAAGAGTTAATTTCCGGGCAGCCTCTAAAAATTTTAGAGGCTGCCTCTTTTTGGAGGACCTATGAGAAGAAGCGGAAAAAAATACCAACCCTATCTGCCTCCCATTCGGAAGATCGTTCTACCGGAGAAGTATTCCAAGTGGCGGCTGATCCTGCTGATCGTGCTGCTGGTGGGCGGCTTGACGCTGATCATCACCACCGGTGTGAAGGTACTGACGAAAGCGCCCGGCTGGCAAACCATCACCGCGGATGGCGGTACGGCAGATAATTGCAGTGGCGATTTCTCCTTACAGTATCTCCTGGGGCAGACGGACCAGCCGGTGAATGTGGAGAACAATTCCATCACCGATATTTATTCCCAGGCTTGCAAGGACGCCTATCAGATCTTTAACAGCCAGGAGAGCTTCCCGGATGTGCATAATCTGCACTATCTGAGCGAGCATCCCGGTGAAGCTGTTGAGGTAGATCCGTCGCTTTTCAATGCGCTTGCGCTGCTTAGTGAAGAGAATACCCGGGCACTCTATCTTGCACCGGTGTATGAGCAGTACCGCGTTGTATTTGCAAGCACCAATGATGAAAATGCTGCGGCTGCCGACCCCTCCCGCAATGTAGGTATGAAGGCGTATGTGGAGCAGGTAATGGGCTTTGTGGCGGATTCGGGGCATGTTTTCGTAGAACTTTTGGGAGATAACCGGGTAAGATTGATCGTTTCCGATGACTATGCGGACTTTGCCAAGACCATGGAGATCGAATCTTTTCTGGACCTTGGCTGGATGCGCAATGCCTTTATTGCCGATTTCATCGCAGACCGCCTTGTAGCAGCAGGCCACACCAACGGCGTGCTCGCCAGCTGCGACGGATTCACGAGGAATCTGGATACCGCCGGTCGCAGCTTTAGCCTGAATCTCTTTGACCGGGTGGGCAACGATATTTTTGGCGCCGCTGTGATGAACTATAAGGATGTTAAGACCTTGGTAACCCTTCGCAATTACCCCACCAACGACCTGAACCGCTACCAGTACTATTCCTGGGATGACGGCTCGGTGTCCCATGGCTATGTGGACCCTGCTGACGGCGTAGCCAAGGCGGCAATCAACGACCTTGTGGTTTGGTCCCGGAGTCTCAGTTGTGCGGAAACGGCGCTCAAGGCTATGGATGTTTATGTAGCCGAAAAGCTGGACGCCTCCGCGCTGCAAGCGCTGCCCTCCCAGGGCGTTGAGTATGCGGTGTTCCTGGACCGGGTGCTGTACGCATCCGACGCGGAAGTTACCTTTGACCAGCTCTTTGAAAAGGACGATATCGTTTACAGGAAAGGGGAGGGAAGTCCCGTTGAAAGCGTCAGTTAAAACTTTATTTGATCTTTTTCTCTCCTTTTTGAGAATCGGCGGCTTTACCTTTGGCGGAGGTTACGCCATGATCCCGCTGATCCAGAAGGAGGCGGTGGAAAACAAGGGTTGGATCTCCGATGACGATATATTGGAGATCGTGACCATTGCTGAGTCTACCCCCGGTCCCATCGCCATTAACGCGGCGACCTTCGTAGGCTACCGGGTCGGTGGTGTTTTGGGTTCTTCCGTAGCCACTTTTGGCGTGGTGCTGCCCAGCTTTGTGATTATTTCGCTGATCTCCTTTGTGCTGCAGCAATTCCAGGAGATCCGGGCGGTGCAGTATGCCTTTAACGGTATCCGGGTAGGAGTTCTGGCACTTTTGGGCAAAGCGCTTTACAACATGTACAAGAAAAGCCCCAAGGGTGTGGCCGCATATATTGCTATGGCAGCGGCATTTGTGATCACCTCCTTTACAGATGTCAGCGTGCTTTTGGTGATCATCGGATGCGCCGTTTTTGGACTTATCACATCCATTTTGGCAGAACGGAGGGCGAAAAAATGATCTTTTTAGAACTTTTTTGGACCTTCTTTACCATCGGTGCTTTTACCTTTGGCGGCGGTTATGCCATGCTGCCGCTGATCCAGGCGGAAGTGGAGCGCCACGGCTGGGTGGATAGTCAGACACTTTTGAACTTTGTGGCGGTCAGCGAGTCCACACCCGGACCCTTTGCTATCAATATGGCCACCTATGTGGGAACGACCCAGGGCGGCATTTTCGGCGCGGTTTGCGCAACTTTGGGCGTGGTGCTGCCCAGTTTTATTATCATTCTCATCGTTGCAAAATGCTATGAACGTTTCCGCAACAGCCGGGCGGTCAAGGGCTGTATGTCCGGCTTAAAGCCTGCCACAGTGGGTCTCATTGGAGGCGCGGTGCTGTCTGTGTTCCTGACAGTGTTCTTCCCCGCGGGGATCACCGCGGCGGTGTTCACATCTGCCTCCTTCTACATCAGCGCCGCACTGTTTGGCGCGATGCTTTTCCTGGCATTAAAGAAAGTGCATCCCATACTGCTCATCTGTATTTCCGCGGTCGTTGGCATCGTTGTGGGATATCTCGGACTTTGGTAAGAAAAACCACCTGTTACGGAAAATAGCAGGTGGTTTTCTCGTACTAACAGTTGACTTTCTTTAGAAAACGAGTATACTATACCTATACAGTTTCATACCCTTTGAAGTTTCCGGAAATGAAAGCCACGACCGGGAACGGAGGACTCTCTGGAGAACACATTGAGTTGTGTGCCGAAGGTGCAAGGCGATCGCCGAATCTCTCAGGCAAACGGACGGAGAAGGAAGTAAAACGATCCTTTTTCTGTATCCAGGCAGTCCTTTGGGACTGTCTTTCGTATTTTATTTAAGGAGATATAGACTATGTACGGAAAACCCATTGATTCTATCGGATTTGTAGCAAACTTTGATCCCGAAGTCGCGGCCATGATGGACCGGGAGTTCACACGGCAGAAGGACGGTCTGGAGCTCATCGCATCTGAGAACTTTGCTTCTCCCGCGGTCATCGCGGCTATGGGCAGTGTACTTACCAATAAGTACGCCGAGGGCCTGCCCGGCAAGCGCTACTACGGCGGTTGCCAGTATGTGGACGAACTGGAGAGCCTTTGCATTGAGCGTGCCAAGGCTCTGTTCGGCGCAGAAAACGCCAATGTACAGCCTCATTCCGGCGCCCAGGCCAATATGGCGGTAGAGCTTGCCATTCTGCAGCCCGGTGACACTTTGATGGGTATGAGCCTTGCAAACGGCGGTCACCTGACCCACGGCAGTCCCGCGAACCTGTCCGGCAAGTACTACAATGCGGTTTCCTACGATGTCAACCATGAGACCGGTCTTATCGACTACGACGAGATCCGTGATCTTGCCAAGAAGCATCAGCCCAAGCTCATTATTGCCGGCGCATCCGCATACCCCAGAGCCATCGATTTTAAGGCATTTGCGGATATCGCCCACGAGGTCGGCGCTGTGTTTATGGTGGATATGGCTCACATTGCCGGTCTGGTTGCCGGCGGCGCGCACCAGAGCCCCGTTCCTTATGCGGACATTGTCACCACCACTACCCACAAGACCCTCCGCGGTCCCCGTGGCGGCTTGATTCTGATGCGGGATGAGTTTGCCAAGAAGATCAACTCCGCCGTGTTCCCCGGTACCCAGGGCGGTCCTCTGGGGCACATCATTGCTGCCAAGGCGGTTTGCCTGAAGGAAGCGATGAGCGATGACTTTAAGACCTACGCAAAGAACGTCGTGGACAATGCCCAGATTATGGCAAAGGCACTGCTGGAGGAAGGCTTCGATTTGATCACCGGAGGCACCGACAACCACCTGATGCTGGCGGACCTGCGTCCCATAAACATAACCGGTATCGAGCTGCAGCACCGCTGCGATGCCAACCACATCACCCTCAACAAGAACGCCATCCCCGGCGATCCTCAGAAGCCCTCCATCACCAGCGGCGTCCGCATCGGTACTGCCGCAGTGACCACCCGCGGTCTGGGCGCTGAGGAGATGAAGCAGATCGCTCACTGCATCGGTCTTACCGCCCGTGACTTCGAGGGTACTGCCGATGAGGTCAAGGCAACCGTTAAGGCAATCTGCGAAAAGTTCCCCATGTATGTGTAAACCCTTTGGAGGCGAAAAGCGGTGAAAAACTGGCTCATTGGCAATATGGGCACCCAGGGAGAATATATGTACCAGCCTATTCACTGGTACAGCCTGGCGGCAGTGCTGGTGGCGCTGGCGGCTGCGATCCTATTCTGCCTGTGCAATCGAAATAACAGCGCCCGGTGCAGAAAACTTCTCGTTGGAATCAGCGTGTTTCAGCTTGCCTTTGAGATTATTTGGCGACTGATCTACCTGCTTGTTAAAGGCGATTCTATCCTGTGCTGGTGGCCGATGTATCCCTGCAATCTGGGCGGCATCCTGCTTCCAATCTTTGCGCTTCTTAACAATCGCAAGGGCAAGCAACTGTTTTATCTGTTTGGTTTTGTCGGCGGCGTGTTGACGTTCGCCCTGCCGGATGGCATTTTCTCCTGCGATGTTTTGGTGTTCCCGATCCTCAAAAGCATTTTGCAGCACACGGGACTGCTTTTGATCCCGGCGGTGGAATATGTCAGCGGCAGCTACCGTCCCAGCCTGAAGGATTACCCCTGGGTTATTGCCGGCTGTTTGATTCACCTGGTAAACTGCGAGGGAATCGACCGGCTGCTGGGCTTTACGGGAGATTATATGTTCTTCCGTAGCGGTATGCCCTTCGTGATTCCCGGCGTGCCCCAATGGATCACGCTCTCGGTATTTGCCATGATCGTATTTGCGTTGCTTTGCTTCCTGTGCGACATTCCCGGCTCCCTGCAACTGCTCAAAGGCAGAAAAGAAAAACAGCATACTTAAAGAAAACCCCTGTGTCACATTTATGTGACACAGGGGTTTGTGTACTTATACAGTTTCGTCTTGCTGGATGGGGACGGCGGAAACGGTGCTGGATACTGTAAAGTAATTGCCACCGTCTGCAATGGCGAAGATGTGGGTGAAAGCTCCGGAATCAAAGGGGTTTTGCGCATCACCGGGACGCTGCATACCTTCCGGAGGAGTCATATCCTCCGGTCGTTCAGGGCGCTGCATATCCTCCGGGGGCTCGTCGCCCTCCGGACGCTCCATACCGCCCGGATGCATACCCATACCGCCCATTCCCTGGGACGAAGCGCCGGCAAATTGCACATCTCCCTGCCAGAGGGTGTATTCTCCCGCGGAAAGAGTGGGGGAGGAAAGGAGCATATAGGTAAAATCATTCTCCGGGGCACCCTGGGAAACAACAGCGTCGCTGCTGTTTTTCAGCGTATAGTTACGGAATTGATCATTATACATGCTGACCTTTTGCGACTGGGCAAACTGGAAGACAACGAAGTTCTGCTTGCTTTCGGAAATGCGGTCCAGCATATTGCCGGTGGCAAAGACGGTACCGCCATTTAAGTGGATGCCCATATCCGAGTCGATACCGGCATCGCCGCTGAACCCACAGGCCTGAGCGACCACAGAACCGCCGTTGATCACGAGCCAGCCGTTGGAGGCAATGCCGTCGCCCTCGCCGGTGCTGCCATCCACCAGGATGTTCAGCGCGCCGCCGTTTACTGTGGTAACGGAAACACCGTCTTCGTTGGTATTGATACCGTCATTTCCGGAGGTGATGTTGATGTTGCCACCGTTGACGGTCAAATGCAATTCAGAATCCATGCCTTCGTTTTCTGCTTTGATATTCAAAACGCCGGTGTTTTCCACGTCACCCAAAATGTTCATAGACATCTTGGAATAGAAGGCGCCGTCGTATTTGTGAAGTTTCTTGGCGTCTGCAACTTCTGTGCCGTCTTCGCTAAGTTCCACGGTGCCGGGCTTGTAGATTCGGGCAACATAGGAGCCGTTGATGTTGCTTACTGTGCCGTCAGCAAGGATCACATTGGCGCCTGCTTTGGAGGTGTCCACGGTTGCGGAGGCGGTTTCGGTATCGGCGCTGCCGCACTCGAAGACATTATAGAAGATCACCGCGGGAGCAACCTGGCAGGTGATGTCCGCGCCGTTTAGAACCAGCGTTACCACGGCATTAGGGTCGTCTTTTGCGCCTTCTCCTAAATCAACGGCGATCTGACCTTTGGAAAGCGCTCCGCTGAGCACATACTGACCGGGCTTTGTAATATGCACCACCGTGTGCGCATCCGCCTCTTCCTTTTCGTGGGCATCGTTTTCTGTGCCCTCACCGTAGGTAAAATCGTGACCGGCTTCATAGTAAACGATGTCCCTGGCGGCATAAACTGCCTGGGAAACGTCTTCGGTGATCTCTATTCCGTCTACGGTAATGCCGCTGTCAGAGAGCGCGATTTGTGTGCCTTCATAAAGTGACGGTTGCGTAGGGGAGGTGGTCTGGGTGGTTGCCTCGGTGGTAGGAGAGGGGGCGCTGCCATTACAACCTGCAAAAGCGCAAATTATAAGCAGGCAGGCAAGAATCAGCGAAATTGTTTTTTTCATAATAAGCTCCTCTTTCATTGTTGATAAAGTAACCATAATTGGAAAATTTAAGAGGATTGTTTCCAAAATATAAACCTTTTATAAACAAATCCCCCGGAGATTTCTCCGGGGGAGAGCTTTAGAAATCCAGTTCGTCCCGGAAGAATCCCCGGGTGTCTGCGAACCGTCCGTACTGGTCCGCAACGGAGACCCGGACGAATTTTGCCCGCTTATCAAGCTCAAAGTCGGCGCAATTTACGGTTTTTCCGGGCTCTGCCAGCAGAAGCTTGGGGAACTTGCATCCGGTAAAGACCATGATCCGGGAGACATCGCTGCACTCGATGTGGATCCGGTTTCCCTCCATGGAAACTTCCTTGAAACGAGGACCCATAGAGGAGTACATACTGCCTTTCTCCATGGCGCTTAAAATGCTGTCATAAGTGAATTCTTCCGGCATGATCATGGAAAAACCGCCAAAAGAGTCGCAAAGAGGGGAGTCGTCCGGATAGGAGTTGTGGTTATCGTCGGCGCTGTGGCAGGCGATCCGCTTTCCGGCGCACAGAAGCTTATCGTAAAGGGAGGCGTTGTACTCCAGGAGGCTGGAAAGATGACTGCCGTAGTTACACATCTCCATACTGAAAAATCCGTCGTATTTCAGCATTTCCGCTTCGCTTTCCAGGGACCACCAGGGGTGGTTGTAGGCGACGATATAGCCGTTTTCCTTTGCGGTCTTCACGAAGAAGTTAATGTAGTCGGCAGTCAGCTCCCGGATCTTTTGAGAACCGACTTTCGTGTACGCTTCCTTTTCTTCCTCGGTGATATACTTGCAGTACCGGGGGTTATAGCAGACGATGGCTTCGTTTTCCGGGTCCCGGGCAAAGAGATTCAGGTGGATCTCCCGCTGATAGCGGTCGGCTTTTGCCTCCGGGTTGTTGCGGATATAGGCTTCATAGCCGGTGATGGTGATAAAATCATCGTCGTTTAAGTCGGAGTGATTCCGGGGTGTTTCGTGGTCAGTGATGGACAAAATGGTGTAGCCGTGGCTTTTGTACATTTGCTTCAGCTCCTCCGGAGTCCGTTTTCCGTCGGAAATGACACTGTGGCAGTGCAGATTTGCCTTGTACTGCTTTTGGCAAGGAGAGATAAGATACATAGGGATACCTCCGATTTTCTTTAATCCTATTATACCATTTTACACCCAAAAAGCAACAAGAAACGAATTTTAGGGGAGAATCTTCTTGAATTTGACAAGTTGCGCTACTGTATATTTTATGTTATAATACCGGTAGCGTTTTGAAACCCTCAAGACCACATTTTGAAATGAAACTGCGAAAAGCAGAAGGGAGCAACGACATATGGTCAACTTAAAAGCAAAACCCTACAATCTTTCCGATACCGACATCGCTTGGGTGGAAAGCACCATCGCCGGCATGACCGCGGAGGAAAAGGTAGGACAGCTATTTTGGCAGCTGACAGCCGGTACTTCCGAAGAATACCTGCGGGAGCTGATGGAAAAGTATCACCTGGGTGGCTGCCGCTTCAATGCGATGCCCGGTCAGATGGTCCTGGCGCAGAACCGGATTCTGCAGAAGTATGCCAAAGTTCCTGTTTTTATCGCCTGCAACCCTGAGCAGGGCGGCAACGGCGTCTGCCCGGACGGCACCTTCGTTTCCAGCCAGGTGAAGATCGGCGCCACCGGTAAGACTGAGTACGCATACGCCATGGGTCGTGTTTCCGGTGTTCAGATCAAAGCCACCGGCTGCAATATGGCCTTTGCCCCCGTTGTGGATATTACCTACAACTGGGAGTGCGAGGAGGTCCTCGCCCGTGCCTACGGTAACGACCCCAAGCTGGTAGCGGATATGGGCAAGGCATTTATGGACGGTCTGCACGAGACCGAGGGCGTCTACTGCTGCGCAAAGCACTTCCCCGGCAACGGCCAGGACTACCGGGATGCCCATGTTTCCAACAATGTCAACCACTTCGGTCACGACGACTGGATGGCTTCCTACGGTCATGTGTATAAGACCCTCATTGATGGCGGTCTGGATGCCATTATGGGCGGACACATTCTGATGCCCACATATATGCAGGAGATCGACCCCGAGGTAACTGCGGACACCATTATGCCCGCAACCCTCAGCAAGGAAATTATGACCGATCTGCTCCGTGGTGAGTTGGGCTTTAACGGCATGGTGGTCACCGACGCTTCCCATATGGTGGGCATGACCAACCGTATGCAGCGTAAGGATATGCTGCCTGTCGCCATCAATGCCGGCTGCGATATGTTCCTGTTCTTCAACGATCCCGAGGAGGACTACGGCTTCATGCTGGATGCCTATAAAAACGGCGTCATCAGCGAGGAGCGTATGGTGGAAGCACTGACCCGTATTCTGGGTCTGAAAGCCGCCAAGGGCATGCATAAGAAGAGCCTGGAGGAGCTGTGCGGCACCGACGAGGCCATGACCGCTGCTCTGCAGAATCCTGAATTTAAGGAGATCGCTCCTGCTATTTCCAAGGACTGCCTGACCCTGGTCAAGTATAAAGACGAGGGTGTGCTGCCTCTGGATCCCAATAAGACCAAGCGCATAATGATCGTCCACATCAAGGGTGTGCCCAATCCCCTCATGGCCCTGGCAGCCATGGCCATGGGCGGCGGTGCCAACAAGAAGACTCCTGCGGAGAAGCTCCGTGACCGCTTGATCGAAAAGGGCTTTGACGCCCATATCTATGTCAGCCCCCTGGAGAAGATCCAGCAGATGATCGCTGCCGGCGAGAAGCCCAGCCTGAATCTGTACTTTGCGGGCAAGCACGCCATTGCGGACTTTACCGCGGAAAACGACCTGGTCATCTCCCTGCTGGATGTGGCAAACGGTCATCCTTCCTTTGGTCTCAGCAAGGGCGGCGGTGAGATCCCCTGGTATGTCCACGAGCTGCCCGTTGTGGGTATCTCTGTGAATAAGCCCACTATGCTGGCGGATGTTCCCATGCTGCGCACCTATATCAATACCTACGACTCCAACGACGATACTATGGATGCCCTGGTCGAAGCGCTGCTGACCGGTCCCGAGGCCTTTAAGGGTGTTGACCCCATCGACTCCTACTGCGGCATGTTCGATACTCATATGTGATCCGTAGGGACGGTGAGAAGAATGTCTATTTTTGATTCCTTTGAAAGAAAGCACGACTATTTGGTTTGCGTAGACTCCGACGGCTGCGTGATGGACACCATGAACTGCAAGCATTTCCACTGCTTCGGTCCTTGCATGGTTACGGAGTGGAAGCTGGATGCCTGGAAAGAGGAGATTTTGGATCGCTGGAATGTGATCAACCTCTTCTCTATGACCCGTGGTATCAACCGCTTTAGGGGTCTTGCCATGGCGCTGAAGGAGATCGACGGCAAATATGTGAAGATCCCCGGTGTGGATGCCCTGGTCCACTGGGCGGATACCGCCCCTGCGCTTAGTAACGATGCAGTTGCCAAGGCAGCGGCTGATGCGGTAGATCCGGAGGCAAAGCAGATCCTGGAAAAAGCCCTTTCCTGGTCCAAGGCGGTTAATGCCGCCATCGTCGACCTGGACGAAAGTCTGAAGATCCCCTACGACGGCGCTAAGGAGGGACTTGCGGCTGCCCACGCTTTTGCGGATGTGGCAATGGTCTCCTCCGCGAACCGGGACGCGGTAGAGGAGGAATGGGGCAAGTTCGGGCTTTTGGAGCATACCGATATCGTCCTTGCCCAGGATGTAGGCTCTAAGGCTGCCTGTATCGCCGCAATGCTGAAGTTCGGCTACGATCCCAATAAGGTTCTGATGGTAGGCGATGCCCCCGGCGACTGTGTTGCCGCGGAGAAAAACGGCGTCCACTACTATCCCATCCTGGTAAACCACGAGAAGGAGAGTTGGGCGGAGGCGGTTGCTACCGCATTCGGTAATCTCAAGGCTGGTGAATACCGCGAATATGGCGTCCGGAAGAAGAAAGAATTTCTAAACAACCTGGGCGGTTAATACACCAAAATAATATCCCCCGCCGATTTTCGGCGGGGGATTTCGTTATATAGGGTACGTTTTCGACTTAAATGCTCCTCAAAATTACTTGCATTTGCGGAACTGAACGATGATTTCCTTGGCATAAACCAAAAGCAGATAGATAAGGATCACAGGGACCGCCGGCATCCAATACCAGAAGGGGTAGGGGATCAGCGACCAAAACAGCGCCAGCACCGGATTTTCCGGCTGGATGGTATACATATAGTTTACCTGGATCAGCTCTCCTGCGGGATTCAGAATTTCATTGGCGATAAAATAGTTGTTAAGCGCCACATTGGCAAAATGAACCAGCGTTAGGGCGCACAGGGTGATCAGCAGGGTAGAGACGATGCACTTGATGTCTTTCTTCACCAGTCCAAGGGCGAACAGCAGGATCGGAATACCGAACTCCAGCAGGTGAGGGAAGAAGTAGAAGGCGAAAATGTCGGAGAAGATCTCGAAATTCGCCTGGGCGGTGTTGACCACCAGGGCCATTACCGCGCCTAGAGACCACAGCAGAAGAAGATTTCCTAAGACCTTGCTCCGGGTGAATACAGCAATGGGCAGCACCAGCGCAGTCAGGGAACAAAGGTGCAGCGGTAGATATTCATAAGGCGAGCCCCAGGCTACCAAATTAAAGATCATCGCCGCAATTCCCGAAAAGGAAAGGATTCCCAAAACAATGGTCTGGGTTTTGGCGCTGCGCCTGCGCAAAAGAAAATATAGTCCGATGATGATTCCTGCGCCCATCAAAAGGGACAGAATGTGGTTAAGACCGAAAGAACCCCAAAGCATATTGTATGTACCTCCAATGGATACCGTATTGTGCGGTGATTTATTTCTGTTGAAGCTGCACCAGTATTAGTTCCGGGCGGTTATTGATGCGGACCGGGAAAATGCTGTTTCCTATGCCCCGGCTTACCACCATGTTGGTCTGCCCCTGGGTGTATAGTCCGCTGTCGTATTCCGGGAAAAAGCCGGTGCTGGGGGTAAACAAGCCGCCAATTCCGGGCAGCCGGAACTGTCCGCCGTGAAGATGTCCGCTGAGGACCAGGTCAATGCTACTATCTGCATATACCTGGAATGCGCCGGGACGGTGGGAAAGCAGAATGGTATAAGGATCGTCTTCCTGGACCAGCCAGTAAAGCTTTTCCCTCAGCACGGCGCTTTCGTCGGGGGAAATGTAGGCAGAATCGTCCACACCCATCAAAAGGACAGACTCCCCGTCCTTCTCGAGCATGAGCCGCGCATCCGCAAGAATGGTAACGCCAAGAGTTTCTACAGCCTGCCGGAAAGTGAAAAACTCCGAAAAACGCGCCTCGTGATTTCCGGTGACATAGTAGCAGGGGGCAATCTTTACCGCTTCCTCCAAAAACGCCAACGCAACATCTGTTTGGGTACTGTAACAGTCGATCAGGTCGCCGGTAATGGCGATCATATCCGGCTGCGCCTGGCGCAGTAAGCTTAAAAGATTTTCGTTTTTGCTGCCCATTTGGGCGTTGTGCAGGTCGGAAACATGGGCAATGCGGTAGCCGTCAAAGGCGACAGGAAGCTGGCTGCTTGCGACGGTGTATGTATTTAGCTGCAGCGCGGTATTCTCCCAATGAAACCAGCATAGCAGCCCCATGAGCACCAAAGCGGCGCAAAGCAGAATCCGCAGCTTTCTTCCTCTTGTGGCAGATTTGTCTTTTTTCATAGCTTCACTCCCGCATAGGTGGCGTATCTTACGATTCTGTCAACTGCTCAATGGAAATCGGCTCTCGGGGCGGTGCGTCCCAGGTGCAAAGATCCTTTTCCATCCAGATGGTGCCGTACCACTTTCCAAATTTGTAGCCGCAATCCGGAAAAGTGGCGGTGTGGCGGTAGCCAACTGCCCGGTGGAAGGCAACAGATGCCTCGTTGGCGGTGGTGATAATGGCGTACACCCTCCGGTAACCCTGCTTCTGCAAAAGGTCTTCCAAGTGGGCATACAGTTTTCTGCCGATGCCTTTCCCGCAGGCGTCAGCGCAAAGGTAGATGGATGCCTCCGTGCACCACTGATAGGCCGCCCGCTCAAAGGGCAGACTGCCGTATGCGTAGCCTAAGATCACGCCGTCCTCCTCCCAAACCAGCCAGGGAAACTGGGCGGTGATCCCCAAAAACCTCCGGGTAAAATCCTCCAGGGTGGGGACGGTGTATTCGAAGCTGATGGCGGTGTTTTTCACATAAGGTTCGTAGATCTCCAAGATCCGGGGCAGATCCTGCACGGTTGCCTGCCGAATGGACATAAAACCAACTCCTGACTTATACTACATCAATTTGACACATTTGCATTGTCTTCAGCGCCGCGTTGTGGGATTCTACGGTGACACCGGCGCAGCAGCTGCTGTCCACGGTGATGCGGGCATTGGGGAAAACGGCCTTGATGATCAGCGCGTTGGAAACCACGCAGATATCGGTGCAAAGACCGATGATCTCCACATCTTCCAAAGCCTCTTCTTTCCAGTTGGGCCAGCCGAAATTGGGCTTATCAATGATCCTGCAGCCGTCAATGTAAAGTCCGTCTGCGATCTGCCAGCCTTCAGTATTCCGGATGCAGTGGGGGACGGGAAGCTTTTTGCCCTCGGGGGTATCCAGATAGTCCTCCCCGTGGGTGTCACGGGTGTAGAGGATCTCGTAACCCTTTTCGTGATACTGAAGGATCTTTTCCTTAACCCTGGGGACGATCTCCACGGCCTCTTTCGTGCCCAAAGCCATATGGATAAAATCGTTTTGCATATCCACAACGATCAATGTTTTCTTCATAGGAAAGCTCCTTTTTGTGTTGGTGACCTTATTATACGACAACATCCCCATCCCGTCAATAAAATCCCCACCGGTTACCCGGTGGGGATTTGAGATTATGTTTCAGATTCGAAGAACACAATATCTTCTGCTTGGCAGTTCAAAATCTGACACAAACGTTCTAAGGTATACATTGTAATCGATTTGTTGTGTTTAAGGTTATTGATCGTCCTGGGGTTGATACCGTGATGATGGATAAGTGTGTAGGTGGTTACGCCTTGCTTTTCCATAGTTTTCCATAACGGCTTATAGCTGATCACAGTACGCACACCCTTTCCCAAAGATATAATTATTATCTTTTGGAAAGTTACACTTTACTATACTGAAAAAAGTATCTATAATAATAAATGAGGTGATAGGTGTGGATAACAGACTTTCAGATTTGTATAATGCCGCAGATATTGAGAAATATGAGGATATCCATCTGCAAGCATTGGCGGAGGAATGTGCCATTTTGGAGGAGCAGGTGCAGAGGATCTGTGCCAAGCTCCCGGCAAAGGATCGTCGAATATTGCAAGCGTACATCGATCTGCGAAACGATTTTGAATATGAGTCTGTGAAAACCGCGTTACGCATAGGAAAGGATTATCCCGTTCACCATTTGTAGGGGCGGCGGGAGGTGAATTGCCCCAAAGGGGCGCCGAGGCCACCCTGGGGTGCCCTCGACGCCCCGCCCTTTCGTGATCGCTGTAGGGGCGGCAACCTGCCGCCCGCGGGCGGATGAGGGCATCCGCCCCTACGAAAAAATCCCCACCGGATAACCGGCGGGGATTCATTATTGGGTTAAGCTATTAGCCCTTGATAGCAGCCTGTGCGGCAGCCAGACGAGCGATGGGCACACGGAAGGGGGAGCAGGAAACATAGTCCAGGCCGATCTTGTGGCAGAACTCGACGGACATGGGGTCGCCGCCGTGCTCGCCGCAGATACCGTAGTGCAGCTTGTTGCCGGTAGCCTTAGCCTTAGCAATTGCCATCTCCATCAGCTGGCCAACGCCGTTCTGATCCAGCTTAGCGAAGGGATCGTTCTCGTAGATCTTGCAGTCGTAGTAAGCGTTCAGGAACTTACCTGCATCGTCACGGGAGAAGCCGAATGCCATCTGAGTCAGGTCGTTGGTGCCGAAGCAGAAGAACTCAGCTTCCTGAGCAATCTCGTCAGCAGTCAGACAAGCTCTGGGGATCTCGATCATGGTACCGACCTCGAACTTCAGCTCAATACCGGCAGCCTCGATCTCAGCATTAGCAGTCTTAACGACTACATCCTTAACATACTTCAGCTCCTTGACGTCGCCAACCAGGGGAATCATGATCTCGGGGACCATGGTCCAATCGGGATGGTTCTTCTTGGTGGTGATAGCAGCGCGGATGACAGCCTTGGTCTGCATAGCAGCGATCTCGGGGTAGGTGACGCTCAGACGGCAGCCACGGTGACCCATCATGGGGTTGAACTCATGCAGGGAGGAGATGATTGCCTTGATGTCCTCAACGGTCTTGCCCTTGGTAGCAGCCAGAGCGGCGATGTCTTCCTCGGTGGTGGGAACGAACTCGTGGAGAGGGGGATCCAGGAAGCGGATGCAAACGGGCATGCCTTCCATAGCCTCGTACAGACCCTCGAAGTCAGCCTGCTGCATGGGCAGGATCTTCTCCAGTGCTGCCTCACGCTCCTCGACGGAGTCGGAGCAGATCATCTCACGGAAGGGTCCGATACGGCCTTCCTCGAAGAACATATGCTCGGTACGGCACAGGCCGATGCCTTCTGCGCCCAGCTCACGAGCCTTGATAGCGTCGCGGGGGGAGTCAGCGTTGGTGCGGACCTTCAGAGTACGGTACTGGTCAGCCCAGCTCATGATGCGGCCAAACTCGCCGGCGATCTCAGCGTCCTTGGTTGCGATCAGGCCAGCGTAGATGTTACCGGTGGAACCGTCCAGGGACAGCTCGTCACCCTCGTGGAAGGTCTTGCCACCCAGAGTGAAGACCTTGTTCTCTTCGTCCATGTTGATCTCGGTGCAGCCGGAAACACAGCAGGTACCCATGCCACGAGCAACAACGGCTGCGTGAGAGGTCATACCGCCACGGACAGTCAGGATGCCCTGAGCAGCCATCATGCCTTCGATATCTTCGGGAGAGGTCTCCAGACGAACCAGAACGACCTTCTCGCCACGCTCAGCCCAAGCCTTAGCGTCTTCAGCGGTGAAGACGATCTTACCTGCGGCAGCGCCGGGGGAAGCGGGCAGAGCCTTGCCGATGGGAGCAGCAGCCTTCAGAGCAGCAGCGTCGAACTGGGGATGCAGCAGAGTGTCCAGGTTACGGGGCTCGATCATAGCCACGGCCTTCTTCTCATCGATCATGCCCTCGTCCACCAGATCGCAAGCGATCTTCAGAGCAGCGGGAGCGGTACGCTTACCGTTACGGGTCTGCAGCATGTAGAGCTTGCCATTCTCAACGGTGAACTCCATGTCCTGCATATCGCGGTAGT
>JAZSAB010000092.1:0-5311 GCA_045601675.1 Faecousia sp. | reverse complement strand
TTAACCCCCAGCACCCACCCTAAACTGGGCGTAAAAAGCAGGCACCAGGGACTTCACCGATATGCCCTTTATAGGATTTTTAGGCCCTACCTGGGAGCCGGCCGATCTGACTAGGATACTGCACCGTCAAAGTGAATAATATCACAGTATTTATGAATATTCAAGAGTTATTCTGATTATTTGTATATTTTTCCATTATATGAGCATAAAAAAGGGACGCAACACGCGTCCCTTAATTTCATACGCTCGTAAACCATTCGTCCACGATGTCACTGTGAGTAATGACGATCTCAATACCGGGGATCTCCTCACGGGTAAAAAATCGCAGTTCTTTGGATTCGTCGCTGGTCTTGAGCTTCGGCTCTTCGTCAAGCTCCAGGCGGTACGCAACCACGACCATACGCCAGATGCTGCCATCCCGGTAGGCAGCGATTCTGCCCGGTTCTCCGTAGACCTTGCATTTTTCGAACTTATCCTTGGAAACACGCAAGCCCGTCTCTTCCCAAACCTCCCGGACAATGGCATCGATGGGCTCTTCCGTCTTCTTTACACCGCCGCCGACCAACCCCCAGGTGTCGCTGTCCCGACGCTTTTCAAGTAACAGTCGGTCCTTGCAGACGATCAGCACATTTGCGCCAAGGTGCGCCTTTTGGGTGGTTTTAGGCGCGTTTTTCGAATCACCCCGATAAAAAGTTACGATTGCCATACATTGCCTCCTGAATATTCTGAATAAACGTTATTCAGACAGTAGCTTTAGAATCACATCCAAATAAGAGTAAGGAACAAACTGTCCCTTACCTATCAGCTCCCGGATACAAGGGATGCTTGCATACATCTTATCACAGGTTTCCCCTTCCTGCAGCACCACATCTGCAATATCAAAGTCCTGGTGAAAAACCCAGATATCCACAAAATTATCTGCCCTGCGGTAGCTATACACACACTCACCGCAATTTGGGTTTACCGTGAGGCCTGTTTCTTCTTTTACCTCCCGCAGAGCAGCCGTTAAGCTGTCATCACCGGCAATGGCTGAGCCTCCTGTACATTCCCACATATTGGGAAACCCTTTGTTGGGCGACCGCTTTGTGATAAGGCACTCCCCGCGGCTGTTTACCAGCCAAACATGGACGGCGAGATGATACTCACCCTCTTCCATAAACTCTCCTCTGCGGTGGAGTTTTCCTGTAAGATTGCGGTCTGCATCATAGACATCCCACAGTTCCCCGGCGCTGGTTTGGAGATTTCGCCAATTCTGAACGCCATAGTAGAGGTCCTTTTGAATCAGTGGATATGTAAGAACTTCGGGAAGGGCATCAAAAAGCTTCACTTCGCCGATCTCGCTGTCTTCCGGTAATTTCCCCAATTCCGGAACCTCCGCAAAGTACAGCATGCCGTATGTCTCCACACCATCCTGCTTTACACCGTAGGCTGCAACAGCATTCATCTGAGTAGCCCTTGCTCCTGTTTCCTCGTAAAGCTCTCTGTGCGCAGTCTGCAGGACGGTTTCCCCTTCTTCCCTGTGTCCTCCGGGAATCTCCCAGGTGCTGCGCTGCTTATGGCGGCAAAAGACCCATTTCTCCCCACAGCGGGCAGCGATTACAGCAAACCGGAGATTCTGATCCACAATTTTATTGGGTTTATAGAACGTTACCTTAACCATAGTATTCTCCTCGGTCGATATAAAAACAGTATACAGTATCTTCCCGGATTTTCCAATCAAAATTCTTCCGGGACGGGTTTTGTGACACCTGTCCGGCGCGCCTTATCCAAACCACCGGTCATATGCTCACCAGGCGTTTGGGTAAATTTCGCCCTACGGATCACATCCTCGCCGAACTTGTCCCGGATGGCATCCACCGCTTCATCCAGCCGCATTTTCTTTTCGTACTGCTGAGCTGAAACACCGGAAAGAAAATCGTACTGCCGGTAAGGCTGGGTAGAAAGTCTCGTGACCTGCACACCAAGCTGACGCAAGGGTGTCTTTCCGTCCCAGGCCTCATCGAAGACTCTGCAAGCCGCCTCAAAAAGTTCTGAGGTGACATTGGTAGCGCCATCCAGCACTTTTTGATGGGAGGAATGAAAGAATCCGTCCGTCCGCAAATGGACCGCCACACAGCCGCCGCACTTTCCGTCCTTACGCATACGCATGGCAACGGTTTCGCACAGGCTCAGCAGTACCTGGTGCGCTTCGTGCCGAAACTGCACATCCTTTGCGGTGGTAACGGAGTTGCCGTAGCCTTTATTCTCTGACGGCTCCGGAGCTACCATATCCGTATTGCGCCCGTTGGCGAAATGCCAAATCGTCTCCCCGTGCTTTCCCAATCTGCGTTTGAGGATGGAAAGCTCTGTATGGGCAAGATCACCGATGGTATAGATGCCCAGGCGGTTCAGCTTCTTTTGCGTTGCGCCGCCCACCAAAAACAGGTCCCGCACGGGAAGCGGCCACATCTTTACCGGCACTTCCTCCGGGAAAAGCGTGTGAACCTTATTGGGTTTTTCAAAATCTCCCGCCATTTTCGCAAGAAGCTTGTTGCTGGAAATGCCCACATTCACAGTAAATCCAAGCTCTTCCCATATCCTCTGGCGCATCTTCTCCGCTGCCAGCCGGGGACTTCCGAAAAGCCGCTCCGTGCCGGTCATATCCACCCAGGCTTCGTCGATGGAGTACTGCTCTACCACGGGACTGAATTTTTGCAGCATCCGCACAAAATGCCGGGACGCTTCTACATACAGTCCGTAATCCGGCTCTACCACTTTCAGCTGCGGGCATTTTTCCAGCGCCTGGAACAGCGGCTCACCGGTTTGGATGCCATATTTCTTTGCCGGGACGCTCTTAGCCAGGATGATACTGTGCCGGGATTCCTTATCTCCTGCCACCACCGAAGGCACATCCCGCAGATCCTCGGTCTCTCCCAGCACCTTTACCCGGTACGCTGCCGACCAGGACAGAAAAGCGCTGTTGGCATCCACATGGAAGATCACTCTGTCTGCCATCTTAATGCACCCTCCTGAAAAAGCACCAGCTGTGGCTGCGGATGGTGTACTTCAATTCGAAAAGCCACTGCTTTCCCTCCACCATTGCCTTACAAAGGAAAATGTGCGCCTCAATGCCCACATACTGCACCTGCTTACTGCTGACCACTTCGTCAATGTCTACACGCAGGAGGCGGTGCTCTCCATCCTCCATACGAAACCGCAACGGACGGATATCCCCGTTTGCACTACAAAGGGAGATCACATCCACGGGAAATATTCCGTTTTCCACACCGCTCACCTGCCTTTTACTACATTATAGTACATTTGTTCGTAAAACGCAAGTGTAATTTTATGGTTGCCCCTAAGCGCGGATTTTGGTATAATAAGTCAGCAAAGAGGTGAACAGGATGTTAAAATTCCCTTGTCTTGTGCTTGACCACGACGAAACAGTCGTGCAGACAGAGCAGAATATGGGCTACCCCTTTTTCTGCGAGATACTGAATGAGTTTCGCCCCGGCTCGTTTATTTCCCTCCGGGATTATGTGTATGATTGTTATTATATCGGTTTTGTGGATATGTGCAAGAACCGTTTCTCCTTTACGGCAGAAGAACTAAAAACAGAGCACGATGCCTGGAAAGAATACATACGCAACCATATCCCCGATCCCTACCCCGGCATCCGGGAAATCATCCAAAAGCAAAAGGAATTGGGCGGACTTATCTGCGTGGTGTCCCATTCGGAGACGGAGACCATTCTCCGGGATTATAAGACACATTTCGGCATTGTACCCGATGCCATCTATGGCTTCGACCTGCCTTCGGAAAAGCGGAAGCCCAGTACCTATCCCCTTTTGGATATTATGGAAAAATTCCACCTGAATCCTGACGATCTTCTTATTGTGGACGATGCGAACCTTGCCTGCCAAATGGCAGAGCCGGTGGGTGTAAAGGTGGCATTCCCCGCCTGGAGCAAGCTGGAAGATGAATCTATTACCCGGGAAATGACCGCTCTTTGCGACTATACATTCCAAACTCCGAAAGAATTGGAGCAGTTTCTTTTTTCGGCAGATTAAATCCTTGACATCTATGCTATAATACTTGCAGATTGGAGGTGAGGGTCACGGATAAGCAAAGCATTAAGGTTTTGGCAAGAAACCGGGAAGCCTATCACGAATATTTTGTGGAAGAAGAGATGGAGGCTGGCATTGAGCTGAAAGGTACAGAAGTCAAGTCCATCCGCCAAGGTACGCTGAATCTGAAGGATGCCTGGTGCGGAATTAAGGACGGTCAGCTTCTTGTAAATCAAATGCACATCTCCCCCTACGATCACGGCAACCGCTATAATCCCGATCCTCGCCGGGTACGCCGCCTCCTGATGCACAGAAGAGAGATCATGCGGCTCTTCGGCAAAGTCAAGCAGGACGGCTACTCCCTGATCCCTCTGTCTGTTTACTTAAAGGGCAGCCTGGTGAAGGTGAAGATTGGCCTTTGTAAGGGCAAAAAGCTCTACGACAAGCGGCAAAGTGAAGCAAACAAAGACGCAAAGCGTCAAATAGAAAGAGCAATGAAGGAGAGATACTGATTATGAACCCTACATTTAAGATCACAATGGAAAACGGCGGCGTCATTGAGGGCGAGCTGTACCCCGAAACCGCTCCCCAGAGCGTGTATAATTTCATCGACCTGGCAAATCATAATTTCTACGACGGTCTGATTTTCCATCGCGTTATCCCCGGCTTTATGATCCAGGGCGGCTGCCCCGACGGCACCGGAATGGGCGGTCCCGGCTACTGCATCAAGGGCGAGTTCTTCTTTAACGGCTTTAAGAACGACCTGCGCCATAAGCGCGGTGTTCTTTCCATGGCTCGTTCCTCCAGCCCCAACAGCGCAGGCAGCCAGTTCTTCATCATGCACGAGGATGCAAAGCACCTGGACGGTCAGTACGCAGCCTTCGGCAAGGTAACAAGCGGTATGGATGTGGTCGACGCCATCGCTACTACCAAGACCGGCATGCAGGATCGCCCCGTTGCGGAGCAGAAAATCGCATCCATCACTGTGGATACCCACGGTGAGACCTATCCCGAGCCTAACAAGCTCCCCGATCCTTACGGAAGATACTAATTTTCGGTGGGGTGCACCGCACCCCACAACCTATTCCCTATTCACTATTACCTCAAATACGGGGCCGCACTGGTTTCGACGGGGGTAGTGAGGCCGGATAAGCGGGCCGTGGCACCTGACCACGATAAAACGGGTAACTTTTTAAAATTAACTGACAACAATACTGTTGCTCTGGCTGCCTAATTAGGCGCCCATCCGCCCCGGAAGGTCCACG
>JAZSAB010000091.1:0-14546 GCA_045601675.1 Faecousia sp. | reverse complement strand
GCAGAGGTCAGCGTGAGCTGATCATCGGTGACCGTCAGACCGGCAAGACCACCATCGCCACCGACACCATCCTGAACCAGAAGGGCAAGGATGTGATCTGTATTTATGTTGCCATCGGCCAGAAGCGTTCTACCGTCGCACAGGTGGTGGAAAACCTGACGGTTGGCGGTGCTATGGACTATACCATCGTGGTATCTGCCACCGCCTCCGAGCAGGCGCCCATGCAGTACATCGCCCCTTACTCCGGCTGTACCATGGGTGAGCATTTTATGCACCAGGGCAAAGATGTGTTGGTGGTCTACGACGACCTGAGCAAACACGCGGTGGCATACCGTGCCATCTCCCTTTTGATCCGCCGTCCTCCCGGACGGGAAGCCTATCCCGGCGATGTGTTCTATCTCCACAGCCGCCTTTTGGAGCGCGCTGCGCATTTGTCCGCTGCAAACGGCGGCGGCAGCCTGACGGCGCTGCCCATCATCGAGACCCAGGCGGGTGACGTTTCCGCCTATATCCCCACCAATGTGATCTCCATCACCGACGGTCAGATCTTTTTGGAGAGCGAGCTGTTTAACGCTGGCGTTATGCCGGCGGTGAACCCGGGCATTTCCGTGTCCCGTGTGGGCGGCGCTGCCCAGATTAAGGCCATGAAAAAGGTGGCAGGCAGCTTAAAGCTCCTCTACTCCCAGTACCGGGAGCTCCAGAGCTTTGCCCAGTTCGGCTCCGACCTGGACGCGGACACCAAGGCAAGACTTGCGCTGGGTGAGCGCATCGTGGAGGTGCTGAAGCAGAAGAACAATGCCCCCGTAGAGGTGGCGCACCAGGTGTGTATCCTCTATGCGGTGGTAAACGGCTATTTGAAAGAAGTTCCTACGCACAAGATCCCGGAGTTCCAGCTCCGCTTGCAGGAATTTATGGATAACCGCTACGAAAATGTCCTGGTAGCCATCCGGCAGACCGGAAAGCTGGAACAGGACACCGAAGAGCAGCTGAAGAAAGCGATTTCTGAGCTGCTTCCGGAATTTACAGCGTAAGGGGGGAGCAGCATGGCTGGTGTTTCCTCCAAGGAGATCAAAAACCGAATCCGCAGTATGGAGTCTACCAAGCAGATCACCAAAGCCATGGAAATGGTCGCTGCCTCCAAGCTGCGCAAAGCCCAGCAAAATGTCCTGGCCTCGCGCCCTTATTTTGAGATTCTCTCCGCCACCATCGGAGAGATCCTCCGCACCAACCGGGAGGTTTCCTCTCCCTATCTTAAGGAGCGTCCGGTGAAGAAGACCGCCTGGGTGGTCTTTGCCGGAGACCGGGGACTTGCCGGCGGCTACAATAGCAATGTGCTGAAAATGGCTATGGAGCAAATCACACCGGAAGATGTTGTGATCCCCGTGGGCAAGAAGGCTGTGGATTTCTTCCAGGCAAGAAGCGTTTCCTTGCTTACTGCCATCTACGCGGAAGCGGAGGATGTGAAGGTGGGCGATTGCTTCTCTGTTGCTAAGCGCCTTTGCAAGGGCTTTTTAAGTGGAGAATTTGACCGGGTCATGGTAGCCTATACTAACTTCCGGTCCGTACTGTCCCAGGTTCCCGATGTGCTGTGTCTGCTTCCCATGGTGCAAACCGGGGAACACGCCCAAAATACAAGCAGCGACATCATTTACGAGCCGGACAGTGAAACGGTCTTCGGGCGCATCGTGCCCGAGTATGTGGGTGGTATGCTCTACGGCGCTCTGTGCGAGAGCCGGGCATCGGAGCAGGCGGCAAGACGGACGGCTATGGACGCGGCAACCCAGAACGCCGAGGAAATGATCGACGAGCTAAGCCTGCAGTTTAACCGCGCCCGCCAGGCGGCCATCACCCAGGAAATCACAGAAATCGTCGCAGGTTCTTAAGCTGCGGCAGATAAGGAGTCAGATCCTATGTTAGAGAAGAAGGGAACAGTGATCCAGATCATGGGTCCTGTTTTGGATATTCGCTTTCCGGAAGATGCCCTTCCGGAACTGCTCAGCGCCATCGAGATCCCCCACGGGGAAGTGACGGTGGTTGCGGAAGTCGCCCAGCATATCGGCGACAATGTGGTGCGCTGTGTCGCTATGAACTCCACCGACGGTCTTTGCCGCGGTGTGGAGGCAATCGATACCGGCGCTCCCATCAGCGTGCCCGTTGGCGAGGCTTGCCTTGGTCGCGTGTTTAATCTTTTGGGTCAGCCCATTGACGAGGGCGCGCCTATGCCGGAGACAGAAAACTGGCCCATCCACCGCCAGGCACCTGCCTATGACGAGCAGGACTCCGCTACGGAGATCCTGGAAACAGGCATTAAGGTCGTTGACCTGATCTGCCCCTACGCAAAGGGCGGCAAGATCGGCCTCTTCGGCGGCGCGGGTGTCGGTAAGACCGTGCTGATCATGGAGCTCATTAACAATGTTGCCAAGGCTCACGGCGGTATCTCCGTCTTCACCGGCGTTGGCGAGCGTACCCGTGAGGGTAACGACCTCTACCGGGAGATGACCGAGTCCGGCGTTATCAACAAGACCGCCATGGTCTACGGTCAGATGAACGAGCCCCCCGGAGCCCGTATGCGGGTAGGTCTTTCCGGACTTACTATGGCAGAGTACTTCCGTGATGTAAAGCACCAGGATGTGCTTTTGTTTATCGACAACATTTTCCGTTTTACCCAGGCAGGCTCTGAGGTTTCTGCCCTTTTGGGTCGTATGCCCTCCGCGGTTGGCTATCAGCCCACCCTGGCAACGGAGATGGGCGCCCTCCAGGAGCGCATTACCTCCACAAAGAACGGCTCTATCACCTCCGTTCAGGCGGTCTATGTCCCTGCCGACGACTACACAGACCCCGCTCCCGCTACCACCTTTGCCCACTTGGATGCAACTACCGCCCTGGACCGCGGCATCGCGTCCCTGGGCATTTACCCTGCGGTGGATCCTCTGAACTCTTCCTCCCGTATCCTCTCTCCCGAGGTGGTGGGCAGAGAACACTATGAGACCGCAAGAGGGGTCCAGCGGATCCTCCAGAGATACAAGGAACTGCAGGACATCATCGCCATTATGGGTATGGACGAGCTTTCCGATGAAGATAAGCTCACCGTCAGCCGGGCAAGAAAGGTCCAGAGATTCCTCTCCCAGCCCTTCGCGGTTGCGGAGCAGTTTACCGGCTACGAGGGCAAGTATGTGCCCCTCAAGGAGACCATCCGGGGCTTTAAGGAGGTCATCGAGGGCCTCCACGACCAGATCCCCGAGTCCTATTTCCTGTACGCCGGCACCATTGACGAAGTGGTGGAAAAGTGGAAGGGTGATCATAAATGACATCCTTTCCTCTTAAAATCGTCACCCCCGACGGTCTTAAATTCGACGGGCAGGCACAGGAGCTGATCGTCCGTACCGTAGATGGTGATCTGGGCATCCTGGCAGGTCACGCAAACTGTGTTGCCCCTTTGGGTATGGGCAGAGCGATGATTAGTGTGGACGGGCAGAAGCGCTACGCCGCCTGTATCGGTGGTATGCTCAGCGTGGTGGAGAAGTGTGTTACCCTGGTGCCTACCACCTTTGAGTGGGCGGAAGACATCGATATTGCCCGGGCCATCGCCTCCGAAAACCGGGCAAAGACCGTCCTGGAGCGCAAGGATTCCTCGGATACGGACATTCGTCTTGCCAAGGCGCGGCTTATGCGGGCATTGGTCCGCAAAAGCGTAGGCGGGGGAAACCAACGTTAAAAAATAGGGGAAAAAGTGGATTTTTCCCAAAAATAATGTTTGACAAACAAAAGAAAAACCATTATAATAGCTAAGCACGACTGTTAGGAGGGGGATACTATGCTTCTTGGACTGAGCCAGATCATGGACCGTCCCGGCGAAAGTATTCCGTTTTCCGTCAGTGTGGATCTGAGTGATCTTCAGTACGGCGTCAGTTTTCCGGTCAGTGAGCCGGTGCTGGCTTCCGGCGAAGTGCGCAACACAGCGGATGTGTTGGTGATGAAAGGTTCTATCAAGACCTGTCTTCACGCGACCTGCGACCGCTGCGCCGGTTCCTTTACCCGGGATGTGGAGATTCCCATCGATGTGGTACTGGTGACGGAGTTTGCCAATGAAGATAACGAAGATGAGAGGGTATTCTCTCTTGTGGGAGACAGTGCCGATTTAGAGGAGATCGTCCGCACGGTATTTGTGCTGAACTTAGATTCCAGGATGATCTGCAAGCCGGACTGCAAAGGTCTGTGCTTCCGCTGCGGCAAGAATCTCAACGACGGTCCCTGCGGCTGTCAGAAAGAGCCGGATCCCCGTTTTGCTGCTTTACGGCAGCTTCTCGATAAGTAATCTCAATGTTGCTGTTAAAGCAGATTTGACCAAGGAGGTGTCATCCATGGCTGTCCCTAAGTGTAAAGTGTCCAGCGCCCGTCGCGATAAGCGTCGTGGTTCCAACTGGAAGCTGTCCGCCCCCAGTGTGGCTGTTTGCCCCAAGTGCGGTGAGCCCGTTATGCCCCACAGAGCATGCAAGGCTTGCGGTAACTACAATGGCCGTCAGGTTCTGGCTGCCAAGGCTGACTAAGGCAGGAAAAACCAGAGGAAGGTGCAGAGGGCGCCTTCCTCTTTTTCCTTTCTATCCCAAGGGGATCTTTTGACGCTGCTCGATCTTATGGAAGACTTGAAATATTTTAATATGTCTGCGTCTTCCAACAACCGATCAGCGCCCAAATCTCTCCCTTGGCGGATATGGTGCCGCTGATTGGAATATTTTTCACTATTTGCCTTGAATGCTGAGGATTTTCGTTGATTCGACGGTCCTTTTATGTAATAATGTAAGTAACTTCTTAAATAGAAAGGAGTGAGCGCTATGGCAAAACCTTTGGTTGCCATCGTAGGTCGCCCCAATGTGGGCAAGTCTATGCTCTTCAATAAGCTCACCGGTCACCGCACCTCCATTGTGGAGGACACTCCCGGCGTAACCCGGGACCGTATTTACGGCGATTGTGAGTGGTGCGGCAGAACATTCTCCCTGGTGGATACCGGCGGTATCGAGCCGGGCACCGAGAACGATATGCTGAAATTTATGCGCCGCCAGGCAGAGATTGGCATTGAGCTTGCCGATTGCATCGTGATGGTCACCGATGTCCACTCCGGCGTCACTGCTGCTGACCAGGACGTTGCCACCATGCTGCGCAAGTCCGGAAAACCCGTTGCCCTGGCAGTCAATAAGTGCGACAGCATCGGTCCTGTAAACCCCGATGTCTATGAATTCTACGGTCTGGGTATCGGCGACCTTTTTGAGGTCTCCGCCATCCACGGTCACGGCACCGGTGATCTTCTGGATTGGTGCCTGGAGCAGTTCCCTGCCGAAGAGGAAGAGGGCGAGGACGAAAACGAGATCGTCAAGGTCGCCATCGTTGGCAAGCCTAATGTGGGTAAGTCCAGCCTCTTAAACCGTATTTTGGGCGAGGAGCGTGTGATCGTCTCCAATGTGGCAGGTACTACCCGTGACGCCATCGACAGCGAGTTTGAGAACGAAACCGGCAAGTACTGCTTCATCGATACCGCCGGTATGCGCCGCAAGAGTAAGGTGGACGATATGATCGAGCGCTACTCCAATATGCGCACCATCAACGCCATCGAGCGAGCGGATGTTTGCCTGATCCTGGTGGATGCCAACGAGGGCGTCACCGAGCAGGACACAAAAATTGCCGGCCTTGTCCACGAGGCAGGCAAGGCTGCCATCATCGTGGTCAACAAATGGGACGCGGTGGAGGATAAGGAAACCAACACCATGCGCGACAAAGAACTGGCGGTCCGTGACGGCCTGAGCTATATGACCTACGCTCCCGTGGTATTCCTTTCTGCTCTTACCGGCTCCCGTGTGGATAAGCTGTTCTCTGTGATCCAGGAGGTCAACAAGCAGAACACCAGCCGCATCACTACCGGCGCGCTCAACAGCGTCCTTGCGGACGCTACCGCCCGTGTGCAGCCTCCCTCCGACAAGGGTCGCAGATTGAAGATCTACTATATGACCCAGGCAGGCACCAAGCCGCCTCATTTCGTTATCTTCTGCAACGATGCCCGACTGTTCCATTTCTCCTACCAGCGGTATCTGGAAAATCAGATCCGTGAGGTGTTCGGACTGAAGGGAACACCGGTACGCATTACCATTCGCCAGAAAGGCGATAAGGAGGAGTAAGTATGTTTCTTCCTGTGCTGATTACCGTGCTGGTCGGCTATATGCTGGGTAACCTCAACGGCGCGGTGAGTATGTCTATTCTGTTTAATGACGATGTCCGCAGTCACGGCAGCGGAAACGCAGGTCTCACCAACTTCGTCCGGAACTTCGGCTTTGCTAAGGCGGGTCTTGTGATCCTCATCGATGCGGGCAAAGCAGTCCTTGCCTGCCTGGTGGGAAAGCTTCTGCTTGAAAGCTACGGCTACGGCTTAGAGGGCATGATGCTGGGCGCTCTGGCAGTGAGCCTGGGACACGATTTCCCGGCGCTCCTGGGTTTCCGGGGCGGCAAGGGCATCCTCAGCGGTTTTACCGTGGCCCTTACCATCGACTGGCGCTGCGCACTGCTGATCTTAGCCGTGTTTGTGATCTGTGTGGCGATCACACGATATGTCTCCCTGGGCTCCGTGCTGGGCGCGCTGTCCCTTGGTATTTACTTCGTTGTTGTCTACCACAATAATGTTTTCGTTATGCTGGGCGGTGCATTCATTGGCCTTTTGGCGGTGTTTATGCACAGAGCCAATATCGCCCGCCTGCTGAAGGGCACAGAGAACAAGCTGAGCTTCCACAAAAAATAAGAAAAAGGGCGTGTTGCAAAATGACTGCAACGCGCCCTAAAACTATGCGCATTCTACATTCTGCGGATGTAGGGGCGGATATCGTCCGCCCGCGGGCGACTATTAGTCGCCCCTACAGATTCTAACGGATATTTTTGCGTTTTGCTCACGCCCATTTTTGTATAAAAAGTGGCACAGCCTCCCGTTTCCCGCATAAACTGTGGTGTAAGCGATTATGCTTATTTCGAGAACGGAATCGGGAGGTATTATAATGCCAGAAACTTATCAGGAAAGACCGTCCTGCACCCCGGACGATATTTCCATACACACCCGAAAGATCACGGACAGCTGCCGGGACAAAGATTGTATCGAGGACCTGCGGGTCTACTTAACCAAGTGCTCCCAGGCGCTTTTGGACAGCGCTTCCTGCGCGAAAGTGCGCAAGGCAGAGCTGCTTTATACCTATATCGATGTGGAGCCTGTGGCCTTTGACCGCCGGCACTACTGCGTGGAAGTAACCTTCTACTACCGGATCTTGGCGGACGCCACCATCGGCAATGCCCGTCCTGCCGCCCTCTATGGCCTCGCGGTATTCTCCAAGCGGGCGGTGCTGTGTGGCGAGGAGGCAAAGACCCATATCTTCACCAGCCGCACCCGCTTAGGTTGTGCGGATTATCCCAGCCTTTGCCAGGCAAATCTGCCCACCGCGGTGGTGGAGGTGCTGGATCCTATGGTGCTTCACTCCAAGGTCAAGAATGTGTGCCGCTGCGGGGACGGTATGTCTGTCCGAATCCCGGAATCTATCTGCAAGCTCTTTGACGATGAGCTCGTTTGCTCTGAGGAGGGCAAGCGCCTTTTCGTCACCTTAGGTCAGTTCTCTATTATCCGCCTGGAGCGGGACGCTCAGCTTGTGGTGCCGGTATTGGACTACAGCATCCCCACCAAGGAGTGCTGCGATGCTCCCGGCTGCGCCGAGGACCCCTGCGAGATGTTCTCCCGGATCCCCTTCCCGGAGCAGCAGTTCTCCCCCAGAACCTGCGACCGGGAAAACGGCCAGGATTGCTGCGCAAACGACTAAACGAAAAACCCCGGATCTTTCGATCCGGGGTATATTTTTAGGGATGATCCAGAGGGGGGATCGGAGGCTTTGCGGTGTTGTGGGTACGGGCGCTGGTGCGACCCTCGGGATTGATCTCTCCTGCACGGGTAAGGGCCATCTTGGTCAGCGCGGGGGCGACCAGCTCGTACACCAAAACGCTGAACAGCACTACGTTTCTTACCAAGCTACCGTCGGGGAGGCTGGCTGCGGTCAGCGCCATACCCAGGGCCACGCCTGCCTGGGGCAGAAGGGTAATGCCCAGGTTGGAGGTGATCTTGTGGGAGCACCTTGTGAGCCGGCAGCTCAGGTTCGCGCCAAAGTACTTGCCGGCGGAACGGGAGAGAATGTAAACCACGCCGATGATCAAGGTAACGGGGTTTACCAGAACATTAAGATCAAGCTCCGCGCCGGAGATCACAAAGAACAAAATGTTCAGCGGCACGGTCCAGCCCTCCACACGGTTCATCAGCTCTTCGGAGGTGGAGCAGATGTTACAGAACACGGTGCCGGTCATCATGCAAACCAGCAGCAGAGAAAAGCCGATATGCACCGGACCGATCTGGAATTTTAAGGTGGACAGGCCGACGGTCAGCAGCACGAAGGCAACGGAGATGGCCATACGCTTACTGCGGGAGTGGAAGAACTGCTCAATGAAGTTCAGCAGATAACCCATAGCCGCGCCCAGCACCAAGGACAGGATGACTTCCAGCAGAGGCTCTGCCACAACGGAGAGAATGCTGAAGCCGCCGCTGCTGAGGGCGTTTGCGATACCAAAGGAAAGGGAGAACAGCAGCAGACCTACCGCGTCGTCGATGGCGACGACCAGCATCAAAAGCTTTGTCAGAGGACCGTCTGCCTTATACTGACGGATGACCATCAGAGTTGCGGCAGGGGCAGTAGCGGAGGCGATGGCGCCTAAGGTAATGGCGGAGGACAGAGAGATCAGTTCCGGGAAGGCAAAGTGCAGTGCGATGAGCACGATGTCCACCAGTGCTGTGGTAATCACTGCCTGCAAAATACCAATGGTGATCGCCTTGGAGCCAAAGGTCTTCAGCTGGCTCAGACGGAATTCGTTGCCGATGGTAAAGGCAATGAAGCCAAGTGCCACTTGAGTCAAAATGCCGTAGCCTTCCACCTGCTCTAAGGAGTTAAAGCCCAGTCCGGGCACTAAGAGCTTGCCGATTACGAAAGGACCGAGCAGCAGACCGGCCACCAGATAGGCGGTAACGGCAGGAAGCTTCAAAAGCTTTGTAAGTCGGGACATTAAAAGACCGCCGATCACGGCGATCGCAAGACAAATCAGTCCGGTTTGCATATAAATAACCCTCTTTTTTATTAATTGCGCTACGATAATACCACTTTCTGTATACTTTGGCAAGAGCAATTACTACCAAAGATTCTCCCTTTTTCCCGTGGGAATATGGCAAAATGCAGAACATCCGTTGCAACCTTCGGATTTTTATAGTATAGTAGAGAAAAATGGAGGAGGGATGCCTATGCTGCCCCAGGAATTTTTACGCAGAATCGAAAAACAGCTGGGGGCGGAGTACCCCTCTTTTTTGGAGAGCTTGGAGCGACCCCGGGCGGTGGCGTTGCGGTTTAATCCCCTGAAAGGGAACGCCCCAGAGCTTCCTTTTGTGAAAGATCCCGTGCGGTGGGAGCCAAACGGCTTTTATTACGACCCGGAAAGCCGACCCGGTCTGCACCCCTATCATGAAGCAGGCGTATACTATTTACAGGAAGCAAGCGCCATGGCACCGGTGTTTCTCTTAGATCCCCAGCCGGGGGAGCGGGTCTGTGACTTGTGCGCCGCCCCGGGAGGAAAGACCACCCAGATCGCCGGGCGTATGGGCGGGGAGGGTTTCCTGCTCTGCAATGAAATCAATCCCAAGCGGGCGAAGATCCTCAGCCGGAACATCGAGCGGCTGGGTGTGGGCAACGCCTTTGTGACAAACGAACATCCCAAAAATCTCGGGGAAAAATATGCAGGATTTTTCCACCGGGTGCTGGTGGATGCCCCTTGCTCCGGCGAGGGTATGTTCCGCAAGGAAGAGGCGGCGGTGACGGATTGGAGCCAGGAGACTGTGGAGATGTGCGCCCGCCGTCAAAAGGAGATTTTGCAGTCTGCGGCGCAGCTTTTGGCTCCCGGCGGTCGGCTTGTGTACTCTACCTGCACCTTTGCGCCGGAAGAAAATGAGCAGGTGATCAAAGCGTTTTTGGAAGATCACCCGGAGTTTACCCCGGAAACGGTGGAGGCGCCCTGGTTTACCCCGGGGGAAAACTGCTCTTTCCGCCTGTGGCCCCATAAGCTTTTGGGAGAGGGTCACTTTGCGGCGGTGCTTAGAAAGACCGGGGGAGAGGAAGCTTCTGCCCGGGAGGAAAAGACTGGAGAACTTCCTAAGGTGTTCCGGGAATTTGCCAGGGAACTGGGTATCAAGCTCCCGGAGGGCAAGGCGGTGCAGTTTGGACAGAGCCTTTACTGGGCACCCATGGAACTTCCGGAGCTTCGGGGCATCAAAGTCCTGCGTCCGGGTCTTGAGCTGGGCGAGGTGAAAAAGGACCGCTTTGAGCCTGCCCATGCCTTAGCGATGTACCTAAAAGACGCCGACAGCCGGCAGGATCTCAGCGCGGACAGCCGGGAGATCGGCGAGTATCTTCACGGTCTTACAGTACCGTCGAACCAAAAGGGCTGGTGTCTGGTCACGGTGGACGGCTATTCCATCGGCTGGGGAAAAGGGGACGGAAAAGTGCTGAAAAACCATTATCCCAAAGGTTTGCGCCGATAATGCGCTTAAATTTGTACTTTACATAACAGAGGCTCTGTGGTACAATGAGTCTGTTAAGGGGACTGTGCAAGGTCCCCATTGAAACGATATTCGCAAGGAGGTTACGTCCTTGGCTAAATATGTAATTAACGGCGGAAAGCCTCTGGAAGGCGCTGTTACCATCAGTGGCGCGAAGAATGCCGCGGTGGCGATCCTGCCCGCAGCCATTTTGGTGGATGGCAAGTGCCGTGTGGAAAATGTGCCGGATATTTCCGATGTCCGGATTCTTCTGAATATTCTTGAAGATTTGGGCGCTACTGTGGAACATGTGGAGCCCGGCGTGGTGGAGATCGATAGCAGCAATGTCAAGAGTACCCACCCCAACCCGGAGCTTGTCCGCAAAATGCGCGCCAGCTACTACCTGATGGGCGCACTCCTCAGCCGTTTCCATAAGGCAAATGTGGCGCTGCCCGGCGGCTGTAATTTTGCCGCCCGCCCCATCGACCAGCATATCAAGGGCTTCCGTGCCCTGGGTGCGGTGGTGGAAGAGACAGAAGATTATGTAAACCTCTCTGAGCTGGACGGCAGCCTCTGCGGCAACCGGGTCAGCCTGGATATGGCAAGCGTGGGCGCAACCGCGAATATTATGATCGCGGCGACGCTGCTTCCTGGTCAGACAGTGATCGAGAATGCGGCAAAAGAGCCCCATATCGTCGACCTGGCAAACTTCCTTAACACTATGGGAGCCCATATCTCCGGCGCCGGTACGGATACTGTGAAGATCCGCGGTGTGGAGCGCCTGGCAGGCGGTACATACGCAATTATTCCCGACCAGATCGAAGCCGGTACATACCTGGCAGCCGTTGCTGCCGCAGGCGGCAATGTCCTGGTGCAGAATGTGATCCCCAAGCATATGGAGTGCATCACCGGCAAGCTCCAGGAAATGGGCGCGAGGGTCATCAATTACGATGATTCTATCCGCATTATCAGCGACGGAAAGCTCCATCACGCCACGGTTAAGACCCGTCCTTACCCCGGCTTCCCCACGGATATGCAGGCGCAGATCTGCGTGTGTATGTCGGTAGCAGAGGGCATCAGCAAGCTGACGGAGAGCGTGTATGAGACCCGTTTCTTTGGCTACTGCACCGAGCTTTCCAATATGGGCGCGGATATCCTCATCAACGGAAAGACCGCCATCGTCAGCGGCAGAGAGCGCCTCACCGGTACCCGCGTGATCGCAAGAGACCTGCGCGCAGGCGCGGCGCTGGTCATCGCCGGACTTCGCGCGGAGGGTACGACCCAGGTGGAGAATATCCACTTTGTGGAGCGTGGCTACGAGCGACTTATCGAGAAGCTCCGTGGTCTGGGCGCAGACATCACAAGAGAAGACTAACAAAAAGCCTCAAGGGAATCCCTTGAGGCTTTTATTATTAAATACCGCCCAGGGCGGCGATGACCAGGATGCCTAAATTATCCCGGTAGATCTCCGGAAACTGGGACAGGGGCAGGGGATTCTCGCCTGCGCCTACCTCAATGGTGTACCCCGGTTTGCGGAAATTTTGGATAAACCAGTCCTTATACCCCGCAAAGCCCGAGGCGTAGGGAGTCTGGGCGAGGGTATAGCCGCTGACATCCGCGAACTGTTGCCCTAATTCTTCCGCCCCCGGCACTTCGTAGTCCAGGAATTTCCAGTAGATTTCTTTTCCCTGAGAGTGATAGGCAAGTACCAGTTCCGGGTCAATATACTCGGTATAGCCTGCCATTGCCCGGCTCTCCGCCTGGGAAAGGGGCGCGCGCCCCACATAGTCCCGGGGGGCAGGACGGGTATATCCCTGGGAGAATTTTATCTCCCGCGCCTGGAGCCACCCGGCGGGGTACTGGAGATTTAAGTCCACTCCCAAAAGGTTTGCTTTCCAGCCATCCGGCAAGGGGATATCGGGAAAACTGTCCGCTAAGAGCTTTGCGGACCGGTACGGAAAGCTATCCTCCGGGATCGCCCCTACCACCAGGTCCACCCCGTCCGGGTCGACCATGGGAACCATATAGATGGTGGCGGTTTTCAGAATCTTTTCCGCGCTTTGTCCGTAGAGCGTGCCCCTGTTTGCAAATGCCTCCGCCAGTTCCTCCGCAAAGCGCAGCAGAACAAGCGTAGTGATCCACTCATTTGCGTGGTGGGACGCGCTGTAGATCACCTTTCTCGGTCCGTTTCCGATGACCAAGGTGCGGATAGGACGCTGAAAGGCGGTGCGGGTGAGAAGCTCCGTGCGAAGAAAAGGGTATTTTTCCACAAGCTGCAGGATGTACCGGTTGTAGCTTTCCGATGTGATGGGGATCGTAGTGTTTACAATGGGCATAAAAATCGCCTCCGACTATCCTATGGGCCGGAGGCGGTTTTTGTGATTATTTTTGCTGCTCCAGGTAGATCAGCAGCACGGCGATGTCCGCGGGGCTCACACCGGAGATGCGACCTGCCTGTCCGATGGACAGGGGACGGATGGTCTGCAGCTTTTCCTGGGCCTCTGCCCGCAGACCGGAGATGGCGTAGTAGTCGATTCCGTCAGGCAGCAGCGTGGACTCTTCCTTGCGGAAGACCTCTACCTGCTTTTCCTGCCGGGCAAGGTAGCCGGCATACTTGACCTGGATCTCTACTTCCTGGGTCACCGCAGCGGAAAGGGTCGGACGGTCCTTGTCAAAGGGCGCGATATCTGCATATGTGACCTGGGGACGGCGCAAAAGATCTGCAAGCCGGGCGGAGTTTTGCACCGGAGCGCTGTCCCTGGCGGCAAGCATTTCGTTGAGCTCCCGGGAGGTAGGAACGCCGCAGCTCTCCAGCCGGGCGATCTCCCGGCGGACGGCCTCGTACTTTTCTTCCACAGCTGCAAGCTGTTCCTTGCTGACAAGACCTACCTTCGCGCCGATGGCGGTGAGCCGCTGGTCGGCATTGTCCTGCCGATGAAGCAGCCGGTACTCGGAGCGACTGGTCATGATCCGGTAGGGCTCTTCCGTGCCCTTTGTCACCAGATCGTCGATCAGCGTACCGATGTAGCTGGTGTCCCGGGTCAGGATCAAAGGCTCTTCTCCCTTAAGTTTCAGCGCCGCATTGATGCCGGCGATCAGACCTTGTACCGCAGCTTCTTCGTAACCGGAGCTGCCGTTAAACTGACCCGCGCCGTAAAGACCGGAAATTTTCTTAGTCTCCAGGGTGGGCAGCAGACTTGTGGGGTCGATGCACTCATATTCGATGGCGTAAGCCGGGCGCATCATCTCCGCGTTCTCAAGACCGGGGATGGTCCGCATCATCTGAAGCTGCACATCTTCCGGCAGGGAAGAGGAGAAGCCCTGGATATACATTTCCTCGGTGTCCAGTCCGCAGGGCTCAATGAAAAGCTGATGGCGCTCCTTGTCCGCAAACCGGACGATCTTCGTTTCGATGCTGGGGCAGTACCGGGGACCCACACCGGAGATAGTGCCGTCATACATGGGACTGCGGTGGAGGTTTTCTTTGATAATTCGGTGAGTTTCCGCATTTGTATAGGTAAGGTAACAGACCGCCTGGTTGTTGACCCCGTCCTCCGTACGGAAGGAGAAGGGCTCGGGGATCTCGTCGCCGGGCTGCAGCTCCATTTTGGAAAAATCGATACTGCGGCGGTTGATTCTGGGGGGCGTGCCGGTCTTAAAACGGCGCAGGGGAAGACCCAATGCCCGCAGATCGTCCGCAAGACCCTCGGATGCGTGCATCCCGTCGGGGCCGGAGCGCTGGACCGTTTCGCCAATGACGATGGTGCTGTCCAAAAATGTGCCGGTGGCGATGATAACGGCCTTTGCGCCATATACAGCGCCCAGCAAGGTCTGCACGCCGGAAACATGACCGTTTTCGGTTAACACCGCCACGATCTGCGCCTGCTTGAGCTGCAGATTTTCC
>JAZSAB010000090.1:0-4210 GCA_045601675.1 Faecousia sp. | reverse complement strand
CGTCGAAGAAATGGAGGAACGGAACCTTACCCTTGATAGCGGAGAGGTGAGCAACAGCGCCCAGGTCCATAACTTCCTGCGGGCTGTTAGCGCACAGCATTGCATAACCGGTCTGACGGCAAGCATAAACGTCAGAGTGATCGCCGAAAATGTTCAGCGCATGGGAAGCAACGCAGCGAGCCGAAACGTGAATAACGCAGGGCAGAAGCTCACCGGCGATCTTATACATATTGGGGATCATCAGGAGCAGACCCTGAGATGCGGTGTAGGTGGTGGTCAGAGCACCGGCGGCCAGAGAGCCGTGAACGGTACCGGCAGCACCGGCCTCGGACTGCATCTCAACGACCTTGACGGTGGCGCCGAAGATGTTCTTCCGACCGGCGGCAGCCCACTGGTCAACGTTGTCGGCCATGGGGCTGGAGGGGGTGATGGGGTAAATGCCAGCTACTTCAGTAAATGCGTAGCTAACGTGGGCGGCAGCGGTGTTGCCGTCCATGGTCTTAAATTTTCTTGCCAATGTAAATACCTCCTAAAGTATTCTCATAGTCCATAACATAATAACACTTTTTATGGAACTTGTAAAGGGTTTTTGCGACTTCCGCCCGCAAAAAATCGGAAAGTTTCAGGGATAATTTCAGTAAAATTTTCTATGATTCTCCGAAATGTGCAAAATATGAAAAAAGGATTTGTTTTTTATGACCAAATAAGGTATGATACGTGTTAGAAAGAGAAAGGAAGTGCGTCTATGATCTGCAGTGTTCATTCGCTGGGTGTCCAGGGTATCCGCGGTTACCATATTGCGGTGGAATGTTATATCTCGAGTGGTCTGCCCGGATTTGACATCGTAGGTCTTCCGGACGCGGCGGTGAAAGAGGCCCGGGAGCGTGTCCGAGCGGCTGCCAAGGTCAGCGGGATGAAATTCCCCACCAGCCGGATCACCGTAAACCTTGCGCCTGCAAATGTAAAGAAAGCAGGAACCCATTTCGATCTTCCTATTCTCCTCAGCGTCCTTGCTGCCAGCGGTGCGGTCCGCAGACCAAAGTCCAGTACCGCATTCATTGGAGAACTTAGCTTGGACGGACAGATCCGTCCTGTAAACGGTGTGCTTCCTATGGCGATCGCCGCGAAACGGGAGGGCTTTGAAACCTTGATCGTCCCCGAGGAAAACGCCGCAGAAGCAACCCTTGCAAGAGGTCCTGCGATCATTCCTGTTAAAACAGTCCGCCAGCTTTTAGATGCCCTAAGTGGTGATATCGTACTTGAAGAAGAGCCTATCTGGGTCCCGGAGCATAGAGATCAGCAAATGCTGGACTTTAAAGATGTGATGGGTCAGGAGCATGTAAAGCGTGCTTTGGAGGTAGCTGCTGCCGGCAGCCATAATGTGCTTTTAATCGGACCTCCCGGCTCCGGTAAGAGTATGCTCAGTAAGCGCTTGCCGTCAATTCTGCCGGATATGACCTGGGATGAATCTCTGTCCGTTACGCAGATCTATTCTGTTATGGGAATGCTTACGCCCAAATCACCCCTTGTGATGCAGCGCCCGTTCCGCTCGCCCCACCATACGGTATCCAATGCCGGCCTTACCGGTGGTGGTACGAATCCGAAACCCGGTGAGATATCCCTTGCTCACAAAGGCGTTTTGTTCCTGGACGAGCTTCCGGAGTTTAAGAAAGATACCCTCGACTTGATGCGTCAGCCCCTGGAAGATGGCAGAATCACCATTTCCCGTGTTTCCGGCTCTGTCACATATCCGTCGGAAATCATGCTGGTATGCGCTATGAATCCCTGCAAGTGCGGTTGGTATGGCGACCCCTCGGGCAGGTGTACCTGTTCCGAACTGTCGGTGCAGAACTACCGCAGTCGCATTTCCGGTCCGCTTCTCGACCGTATCGATATCATTGTGGAAGTGCCTGCGGTAAAGTTTGAGGATATCCACAGAAAGAAGGAGGCTGAGCCCTCCGAGGAGATCCGCAAGAGAGTCAATGCTGCCCGTAAGATACAGAACCGACGGTTCGGTGGTGGTGAGATGTGCAATGCCCGCATGGGTCCCACAGAGCTGCGTTATTACTGCACCCTGGACGAAGAAGGCTCTCAGATGATGAAGGATGCCTTCGAAGCCTTTGGTCTTACCGCACGCAGCTACGACCGTATTTTAAAGGTCGCAAGAACGGTAGCTGACCTGGATGGCAGCGAGAATATCACTGCTGATCATATTGCGGAAGCCATTCAGTATAGAACAATTGAACTGTAAATGAGGTAAAATCGTGAAAGAGATCTTTTTATTAAAGTTAGGCGAAATTGTGCTGAAAGGCGCAAATAAGCGCCAGTTTGAGGACAAACTGCGGCAGAATATCCGCCGCAGAATGAAGCCTTACGGAAATTTTGATGTCTATATCATGCAGTCCACTGTCTATGTAGAGCCTATGGACGAAATGGCAGATGTGGAAGGCGCGTGGGACGCCTGTCACAGCATTTTCGGCTTGGTAAGCCTTTGCCGCTGCCACGCTTGCGAAAAGAATATGGACAGCATCTATAATGCTGTGGAAGCATACCTGGGTGACGACCTGGATTTTGCCAAGTCCTTTAAGGTGGAATCCAAGCGCTCCGATAAGCGTTTCCCCCTGACCTCTATTCAAATTTCCCAGGAAATCGGCGGAAAGCTTGCAGAAGCCCATCCTACCTGCGCGGTGGATGTCCATAACCCCGAATATACCGCCTATGTGGAAGTCCGCGATTTGGCTGTCTATGTCCACGGTCCTGCCGAGCCCGGTGCAGGCGGTCTGCCCACCGGCGTTGGCGGTCGCGCCATGTGCCTGCTCAGCGGCGGTATCGATTCTCCTGTAGCTGCATATATGATCGCAAAGCGTGGCGTAGAAGTGGAGTGTGTCCATTTCTTCTCCTATCCCTATACCTCCGAGCTTGCCAAGAATAAGGTGCTGGAGCTTGCCCGCCTGGTGACCCGCTATAGCGGCAGAATGACGGTCAATGTGGTCAGTTTCACCCAGATCCAGGAAGCCATCCGGGACAACTGCCCCGAGGAGTTCTTTACCCTCATTATGCGCCGCTTTATGATGGAGATCTCCCAGCGGATCGCCAAGCAGGACGGCTGCAAGGCGCTGATCACCGGTGAGAACCTGGGTCAGGTTGCCAGCCAGACTATGGAGGCTATGGCGGTTACCGGCGCCGTGGTGGATATTCCCGTCTTTATGCCCCTGATCGGTATGGACAAGGAGGATATCGTTACCATCGCCCGGAAAATTGGTACCTTAGATACCTCTATTCTTCCTTATGAGGATTGCTGCACGGTCTTTACTCCCAAGCACCCAAAGACGAAACCCAATATCGGTCAGCTGCTCCACGCGGAGAAGAATCTTGATAGGGAAGCGCTGATCCAGCAGGCACTGGAGAGCGTGGAAAAAATCGCGGTGAAGTACCATGATGAACCTTTGCTGTGATGTATTAAAGGGGCAGGAAGGTCGCACACTGGTTCCGGCGGAGAGCTGTACCGGTGGCGGCATCGGCGCAGCCCTCACGGCGATTCCCGGCAGCTCTGCAGTCTATAAAGGCGGAATTGTTTCCTATACAAACTGGGTAAAAGAGAATGTTTTGGGGGTAGATTCTGAACTTTTAAGCAAATACGGCGCGGTCAGCGCACCTGTTGCGGAGGCGATGGCTAAGGGCGTTCGCGAGCGCCTTCAGGCGGATGTTTCGGTGTCCGTAACGGGACTTGCCGGTCCCGGCGGTGATGAGTACGGTAATCCCGTTGGAACGGTCTACATCGGTTACTGTGACAACAGAGAATGCGTTAATAAACACTTTGTATTCTCCGGTGACCGGGAGTCGGTTCGCAGCCAGGCGATTACAGAGGCGCTGAAGCTGGTGCTTTCAAAAAGCAGTTGACTTTTAAGCCTCTTACAGCTATAATGACATGGCTGACGCTAGTGTAGCACAGTCGGTAGTGCATCTCACTCGTAATGAGAAGGTCGCCTGTTCGAGTCAGGTCACTAGCTCCAAAAATGCCGAATGCAATTTAGCATTCGGGATTTTTTGTATATTACACTTTTTCGGTTGCCTGCTTCAGGTCTGCAATCAGATCTTCTGCATTTTCAAGACCGCAGCTAAGGCGAATCAAATCCGCGCCAACACCGGCGGCATCAAGCTGTTCGTCGCTCATCTGTCTGTGAGTCGCACTGGCAGGATGCAGACAGCA
>JAZSAB010000089.1:0-7983 GCA_045601675.1 Faecousia sp. | reverse complement strand
TGTCACCCATATCCGGGACCAGTTCGAGTTCGGCGATTTAAGCCTTGTGTGCGCCGACCCCGGTTCCGACCGCTATGCGGACTACCGCTGTGACTTTGAGCTTTGGGACTGTGAAAACGGCATTTTCCTGTACCTGGCCTGCAATCAGCTGAGCACGGTGTTCTCCAATGCGGAGGTCAGGACGGCACTGACCTATGCCATCGACCGGGATACCCTGGTGAAGGACTATTACCGGGGCTTTGCCCGTGGCGCATCCTTGCCCGCATCGCCCCTTTCTCCCTACTATAGTGTGGCTCTTGCGGAAAAGTACAGCTACAACAGCATGAAATTTGCCCAGGCTGTCAGCGATGCAGGACTTAAGGAAAGCAAGGTGGTCTTCCTTGTAAACCGGGAGGATAGTCTCCGTCTTCGTGTGGCAAGAGCCATTGGAGAGATGCTGGAGGATTGCGGTCTTACGGTGGAAATGAAGGAGCTGGCAGGCTCCGAGTACCGCTATGCCCTAACCACCTGGGATTATGATCTGTACCTGGGTCAGACGAAGCTTTCGCCCAATATGGATCTTTCCGCGTTTTTCTCTGCCTATGGCGCGCTCAGCTACGGCGGCATCAACGATGTACCCGCCTATACCCTCTGCCAGCAGGCGCTTGAAAACCACGGCAACTACTACACCCTCCACAAGACGGTGATGGATAGCGGTCTTCTGTGTCCCGTCCTGTTCCGCAGCTACGCGGTGTACGCGGTCCGCGGTCTGCTGACCAGCCTGACCCCCGCCCGGGACAACGTATTTTACTATTCTCTGGGAAAGACCATGGACAGCGCTTTGATTAAGTAAAGAAAACGGCGTTCCAATTGGAACGGGGTTTTTGTTACAGTTCGTATGTGCCGTCAGATTGGGAGGACAGGGTGCAGCCGTAGTAGGCAGTCATGGCGTCGGTAAGATACTTAACATCTTTTACGCCTGCGGTCTCGTAGCTGGAGTGCATAGCAAGCTGGGGAAGACCGATGTCTGCGGTGGGGACGGATACATGGGCAAGGGAGATGTTACCCAAGGTAGAGCCGCCGGGCAGGTCTGCCCGGTTGCAGTAGGTCTGTACCGGAACATCCGCCTTCTTGCACACGCTGCGGAAAATGGCGGCGGAAATGCCGTCGGTGGTGTAGCGCTGGGCGGCATTGAATTTCAGCACAACGCCCTTGTTCATGACGGGGGCGTTGGACGCGTCCGCAAATTCGGGGTGGTTGGGGTGAACTGCGTGTGCATTGTCCGCGGAGACCATAAAGGACTGGGAGAGCATGGTGTGCAGATCATAGCCCATCGCTTCGCAGATCCGAGTGAGGGTTGCTTCCAAAAGGTCGGAGGCAGCGCCCTGGACGGACGCAGAACCCACTTCCTCACTGTCAAACACACATAGTACCGGAAGACTTCCGCTGTTTTGGGCGTTCAGGAAGCCCTGTGTGCAGCACCAGGCGCACTCTAAGTCATCCAGCGCGGGGGAGGAGAGAAACTCATTATCAAGACCCCAAACGCTGGCATCCTGCCGGACATACAGATACAGATCGTGTCCTAAGATCTCGCCGCCGGCAGCCTCCTGCAGGAGCGCCTGGAACTTGCCCTTTGCGTCGCCGCCGCCCATAAGAGGCAGGGTATCTACCGCGGGATTCCAGGTGTAGCCGTCGTTTGCTTTCCGGTTCATATGGATGGCAACATTGGGGATCATCATAAGGTCCCGGTCAATGTCCACCAGCCGGGTCTCCACACCCTTGTCTGTTGCGACAACCACCCGTCCGGCAATGGACAGAGGGCGGTCAAGCCAGGTAGAAATCAGCATTCCGCCGTAACGCTCCACCGCAAGGCGGGTGTATGTGCCGGCAAGCTCGCCGTTTTCCTTTACCTTAAAGGTAGGACGGTCCGCGTGGCTTGCGCTCATAAGAAAACCGGTGGGAGTGCCTTCCGGAATACGGAAAGCCAGAACGCTTGTACCGCCCCGGGTCAGATAGTATTTTCCGCCGGCAGTAAGCTCCCAGTAGCTGCTTTCATCCAGTCTTTCGTAGCCTTTGCTTTCCAAAAGGGATCTGAGCCCCTCTACCGCGTGATACACGCTGTGGGCGTTATTGAGGTATTTCATAAGTTCCTGCATGGCACATCCTCCGTCCTGCTAAAAAAGATACATCTATTCTAACCGATTTCGCTTTTTCCGTCAATGGGGATTCTTCTTTTGTCGAAGGGTGTCGAAAGTTGTCGAAAAGTCAGAAAAACGGGGAAAAACGCGGAGATTATGTCGAGCAAATATTCCTGTTTCTTGTTGCAAAATGCCAACAATTATGCTAAATTATATTTGTCGCACGTTTCGTTAAAGGGGAGCAATCTCATATGTCAGGAGAGGAAGCTATGGACAAACACACGACCGTGATCATCGCGGACAATACGGAGGAATTTTGCAGCAGCTTAGCGTCGCATTTGCAGCGGGCAGACGGATTTACGGTGCTGGGGATCGCCAACGATGGGGAGCAGGCGATCCGTTTGGTTACCGAGCGCAAGCCCGATGTGCTGGTGCTGGATATGATGCTGGCAAAGCGGGACGGCATCAGCGTTTTAAAGGCCATCGCCGGTATGGAGCATAAGCCGATGGTTTTGGCTACATCCGGATTTATCACCGATTATGTGGCCTCCACAGTAGCAAATCTTGGGGTAAAGTATCTGATGCTGAAGCCCTGTGATATGACCGCTCTGGTAGAGCGGCTGGAAGAGATCGGGGGTGGGGAGAACCTCCGGGGAAATGACAGCCGCAGACCGGGGCAGACAAGCATTGAAGCTATGGTCACCGGCATCATTCACGAGATCGGTGTCCCCGCCCACATTAAGGGCTACCAGTATCTGCGGGAGGCGATCATCATCGCCGTGGAGGATATGGATGTCATCAACGCCATCACGAAGGTCCTCTATCCCCAGGTAGCCAAGACATTCCAGACCACTCCCAGCCGGGTAGAACGTGCCATCCGCCACGCCATTGAAGTGGCCTGGGACAGAGGTGACCTGGATACTCTGCAAAGATTCTTTGGATACACGGTCAGCAACACGAAAGGCAAACCTACCAACTCCGAGTTTATCGCCCTCATTGCCGATAAGCTCCAGCTTCAGCTGAAGAATACCAAAGTAGGCAATTTCTAAGACTTGTAAATCTGCCCTCCAATGCTATAATGGGCATAGAGAGATAAAGGAGGAAGGCGAATATGAGAGCAAAAACCGTGGATGAGTCCCGGGTGGAAACGGTCCACATCGTGCGTCCCAACCACCTAAATGGAGCAAACCGTTTGTTCGGTGGACTTTTGATGCAGTGGATCGACGAGGTGGCCGGCATCGTTGCCAAGCGGCACTGCAGCGGTAACGTTACCACCGCCTCTGTGGATAACCTTACCTTCCTGAAAGGCGCGTATCAGAACGATATGATCGTTATCAAGGGTAAGCTTACCTGGGTGGGCAACTCCTCTATGGAGGTGTGCGTGGATACCTATGTGGAGAATCCCAAGGGGGAGCGTGTACGCATCAACAATGCCCATTTTATGATGGTAGCTCTGGATGAAAACGATAAGCCTATGCAGGTACCCAAGCTGATCCTTCAGACGGAGGATGAGCAGCTTGCCTGGTCCCACGGCGAGGAGCGCCGCAGGATCCGCCTGCAGCGCCTTGCAGATAAACTTGACGGTATTTAATAGGAAAAAGGGAGAGTCCATCGGACTCTCCCTCGCTTTTTTCTAATGTAGGGACCTGCCTCCGGACGGTCCGCCGGCTCCTGTTATCCCAATGCCAGCATCCTTAGCGCCCGGAGAAACAGCTGCCCCCAGCTTACCTTATCTACGGACGCTTCTGCCAAAAGGGGGATCTCCGCCAGCACCTGCCCGGAGGAGGTGATCCGCATAGTTCCCAAACGCTGCCCCTTGCTCACCGGAGCGGTAACAAAGGGCTCCAGTTCCGTTTCGGTCTGCACCTGGCTTTTCTGTCCCTTATCGATAAGTAGTGTGCTGTCCGCTCCCGGAACGGCTTTGACAGTTTCCGCTATGCCCAGCTTTACCTGCACATCCGCGGATTCCGGAAGCTCCGGGCTTACCACCGCGTAATTGGCAAAGCCGTAATCCAGCATGGATTTACAGGCAGAAAACCGCAAAGGGGAGGTCTCGCTGCCCATGGTGACGGCAATCAGCTCCATCCCATCCCGCTGGGCGGAGGCGCTGAGGCAGTACCCGGCGCTGGATGTAAACCCGGTCTTGAGCCCGGTAGCGCCCTTGTAGAACCGCACTAACTTGTTGGTGTTGGAAAGACCGAAGGCACCGTCCCGTACCGTATCCATCCAGATGGTAGTATACTTTTTGATATCCGGGTGATTCTTCAGAAGCTCCCGGGACATGAGCCCAATGTCGTAGGCGGAGGTTTTGTGGCTTTTTGCGTCCTCGCCGTCGTCAAGACCGGTGCAGTTGACGAAGTTGGTATCCTGCATTCCCAGCTCTTTCGCCCGCTGATTCATAAGATCCACAAAGGCCTTTTCACTTCCGGCTATGTGCTCTGCCATGGCGCAGGCGCAATCGTTTGCGGAGGAAACGGCAATGGATTTTACCATATCCGCAACGCTCATAGTCTCGCCCACCTTTAGGAAGATCTGACTTCCGCCCTTGGCGGCGGCGGTCTCCGAGGTGGTCACCATGTCCTCCCAGGCCACCCGACCAGAGTCAATGGCTTCCATAATGAGGAGCATAGTCATTACCTTGGTCACACTTGCCGGGGGAAGTGCCGTGTGGCTATTTTGCTCATAGAGCACCGTGCCGGTGGCAACATCCATCAGCACGGCACTTTTTGCCGGTACGTCAAGATCCGCCGCCTGTACAGCGCATGGCAGCAGCGACAGAAGAAAAACAAAAAACAGCGCGGCAGCAAAAAACCGCTTCATAAACATCCCTCCAAATCCGTTTGGTAGAGGGTATGAGGCACGTCTACAAAAGATTCCACCAGGTAAAGATATGGTCGTTTGTCAGCGCGTCCAGGAGACTGCAAAGCTCCGCGCTGCGCAGAAGAAACTCCTTATTGTCGCTGCACACGGAAAGCTGGGCGAAGATCCGGTCGATCTCTTCCATGGTGATATGATGGGATACGGAAGCGATGCCTTTCCAACCCCGCTGCCACTGCTCTTGCGCCTGAGAGATCAGCCGAATGCCCTCCCTCAGGTCTGTCACACCCTGAGCGGATATTACCATATCTTTGACGGACTGCTGCTGCTTTTGTACAAAAAATCCCACAAAAAGTCCGAAAATAAGCAAAAAAACCAAAAGACCCAGCCCAATATAGAATTTATTATTCATTTTGTTTCTTCTTTCTCCAGAAGCAGAAGGTGGTCTGCCTTATCAACGGTGAGCAGCCAGGTGTCCTGCAAGGTGACGTGGTGACTTTTCAGCACCTTTTGCAGCCAGGCTGCGTCTTTTCCGGCCTTTTCCAGGTTCTCTTTTATCAGCTGCCCGTCGCAAACAATGGTGTAGGGAAGATACTGCTTTTTTGCCGGGATCCCTGCGTCCTTGGCGCTGGCAGGCTTTTCCTTGGGGTAGGGGAAGACGGAGATATTTCCGTTGGTCTCCAAGATCGCAAACTGCACGGTGCTTAGATCCAGCACATCCTTTTGCCGCAAATGCCCGGTCAGCTCGTCTGTTGTGATCCGGGTGCGCCGAAGGTTATTTTGCAGAATGTTTCCGTTTTCAATGAGGATCACCGGCTTGCCGCATAGAAATCTTCGCACCTTCATACTGCGAAGAGACAGAGAAGAGAGCACAAGCTCCATGCCAAGCACCGTCAGAATAGGAATAATACCGGAAAGCAGGGGGATCCCGCCGTCCTGCATGGGAATGGCGGCAAGATCCGCCACCAACATGGTGACCACAAACTCCGACGGCTCCATCTGCCCGATCTGCCGTTTTCCCAAAAACCGGATCGCCAAAATCAGCAGCAGGTAAAGCACAATGGAACGCGTATAGGAAAGAACCAACATAACCACCTCTTTTTTGTAGTTTTGCGTCTCTTTCCCGGAAATATGCATAATTTCCAAAGGAAAACAGTTTTGTGAAAATGTACAATCAGAAAAATATTCTTTTGTTGTGATTGTATAAAAAAGAAAAAACAACAAAATTGTCGCCTTAATATCGCAAGAAAAACTTGAATAGGGTATAGGGGTGTGGCATTATGAGACTATCAGGAAAACCCTGTAAGACTACATATCTGAAAGGAAGAAAAGATTATGGCAACTTTCCGTTTTACCGTAGGTCCCTGGAACGTGCATGAAGGCAACGAGACCTTCGGCCCCGGCAACCGTAAGAGCGTTCCCTTTGAGGAGAAGATTAAGAAGTTCGCAGAGATCGGCATCGACGGCATCCAGTTCCACGATGATGACGCAGTGCCCGATATGAACAACATGACCGAGAAGCAGATCATTGACTACGCTAAGGACGTTAAGTCCGAGCTGGACAAGTACGGCCTGTTCGCAGAGTTCGTCGCACCCCGTCTGTGGTTCGACAAGCGCACCAACGACGGCGGCTTCACCGCTTCCCTGAAGGAAGACCGTGACTTCGCTATGTGGCGTGCACAGCGCTCCTGCGACATCGCTAAGGCCCTGGGCACCAACAAGATCCAGCTGTGGCTGGCTCGTGAAGGCACCCTGTGCGCAGAGTCCAAGAGCCCCGTCGATATGACCAACAACCTGATCGACGCTTTCAACAAGATCTTGGCATACCGTGAGGATGCTCTGATCCTGGTCGAGCCCAAGCCCAATGAGCCCGTTGACCGCTCCATCGCTGGTACTGCAGGTCACGCTCTGGCTATCGGTGCTAACACCATCGATCCTTCCCGTGTTGGCCTGTGCATCGAGACCGCTCACTCTGTTCTGGCTGGTCTGGATCCCGCAAACGACATGGGCTTCGCTCTGGCTATGAACAAGCTGTGGGGCGTTCACCTGAACGACCAGAACGGCATCCGTTACGACCAGGACAAGACCTTCGGTGTCGAGAACCTGCGTAACGCTTTCAACCAGGTTAAGGTTCTGTACGAGAACAACTTCGGCGACCGCGGCAACTTCGAGTGTGTTGGTCTGGACGTTAAGGCTCTTCGTACTCAGCCCGATGAGGACTGCTACCGTCACATCATCAACTCCAAGCGCATCTTCGAGCTGCTGCTGGAGAAGGTAAAGCGCTTCGACTACGAGTACCAGGCTGCTTGCGTCAAGGAGCAGAACTTCGAGAAGCTGGAAATGTACGTCATGGGGCTGCTGATGGGTGTTGTGTAATCAACAACCGATCTACAACTGATTCCCGAAACATAAGTGAAGGGGCGGCACATCGCCGCCCCTTTATTTCTTCATAGGAGGAAAACCTATGCAAAGCTATATTCGTAAAACAGAACAGTGGGGCGATGTTTTATGGCTGGAACACGGCGATATTGAGATCGGTGTGGCTCTGGAATTCGGTATTCGTATCGTCCATCTGTCCTTAAAGGGTATGGAAAACCTCTATTATGTCCAGCCCAACGACCTGTCTGATAACTTCACCAAAGGCGATTGGCGGGTCTACGGCGGTCATCGTCTGTGGATGGCGCCGGAGAGTTTGGACAGCTATTGCCCTGACAATCAACCGGTGGACTATACACTGGAAAAGGATGGCGTGCTGATCACCCAACAGCCGGACCCTGCTTTGCAGATCCGCAAATCCATCCGTATCACAGCTCTGCCTGACGGCACCATCGCCCTGGACCATGAAATCGAAAATCTGTCGGACAAAACCATCGTAGGCGCATCCTGGGGTGTCAACACCTTAGATGGGGGTGGTGTTGCGAAGATCAACTTCAGCTGTGGCACAAAGGGCGGCTTTAACCCCAAACGGACCGTTTCCTTGTGGTCTGACACCAACCTCCACGATGCACGCATCCAATTCGATCGTGATAGCCTGACGGCGACCCACATG
>JAZSAB010000088.1:0-2379 GCA_045601675.1 Faecousia sp. | reverse complement strand
CACCGGGCAGAAGCTTACCAACGAGGAGCTGTTCTGCCAGGGCATCGCGGTGGACAGTATCCTTAACAGCTACCTTACCGTCTATACCGAGCAGCCCTACAATACCTGGGGCGATACCTTCGCCAAAAAGCAGGAATTTGTGGCTCTGGGCACCACCGGCTGGTGTATGACCAGCGAGGCGATCTATTTTGAGCAAAACAATCCCTGGTTCGCCTACGGCTACGAGGTTCCCCTCTCCGGTCTGCCCGACGGGGTGCTCTGCGCCGACAACGCCTGGACCTTCGATGACTGCGTCATCACCGTAAATGGCGAAATGCGGAAGCAGTTCTGTAATCTTGACGATACCTTCTCCTATCGGTACATCGAGGATCACTCCATTTCCTGCGGCTTTTTGAAGGAGCACTCCCACCTTAACGCCAAGAAGATCAATGAGGTGGTATGGGATTACTTAAATACCTATTACAACCGAACCACCATTATTGACTATTTCACAAAGCTGGGTTACCCGGAGATCAAGGATAATCTGTATATGATGGACTGGTATCCCCATAATTACGGAAATAAGTATGTGATATTCTCCGGCGACCGCCCCAATTACTATCTGTCGGAAAGCAACAGCTTCCTGTATTACGACAAGCCCTCCTGTCTGATCTTTGACCTGAGTACCGGCGAGGAGATCCACTTTTCCCAGATGCTTCAGGGCGACTGGCTGGCAAACAGCAAAATGGTCACCTCTTACCCGGAGACCGAGGTAACGCCCTTCTATGAGGGACTGGACCTTTACTGGCTGTACTTCACCGACGAAGGGAATCTGTGGCTGGTCCTTGACAGCGCCGACGGCGCCACCTATTACCTCACCGTCCCCCAGGAATACATTATTTTTGAATAGCTAACCTCCAAACCGCCTTCTCGTCAGAGAGGGCGGTCTTTCTGTAACGCAAAAGTACCAGAGATTGTATAAGTGAAGAGTGAAGAGTGAAGAGTGAAGAGTGAAAAGTGAAAAGTTGAGGTGTTTGCTTCGCAAACTATTGAAATAGTCGGCGTTGCCGACATCGCAATTTTCCGTTTTCCATTCATTTCGGTGTCTATTTCCCCGGGAAAAACAAATGTCCGCCGGGCATTATATACTTTTTTACAATCTGACGAAAATAGGCATTGAAATTCCGTTTTCTTTCGTGTATAATGCATCTATGGTGCTTTGCATCAATTTGCAATGAAGGAGATTTGAAACTATGTACACAGCAAATTCCATTCGAAATGTCTGCCTCTTGGGCCACAGTGGCAGCGGTAAATCCGCTCTGGCTGAGAGTTTACTCTATATGACCGGTGTAATTGACCGTATCGGTAAAAATGCCGACGGCAATACTGTCTGCGACTTTGACCCGGAAGAGATCCGCCGCAACATTTCCATTTCTACCTCTGTAGTTCCCCTGGAGTACCACAATGCCAAGATCAACCTGCTGGACACCCCCGGCGGCTTTGACTTCTCCGGCGCCGCTATGGAAGCCCTCCGCGCCGCTGACGCTGCCATTTTGGTTTGCTCTGCCAAGGACGGCATCACCGTTGGCTTTGAGAAAGCCTGGAAGTACTGCGAAGAGCGGAATATGCCCCGCTTCATCTACATCTCCAAGGTAGACGAGGAAAATGCTGACTACAACGCCACCTTCGAGGCTCTCCGTGAGCGCTACGGCAATAAGGTCGCTCCCGTTGTTGTTCCCATTTGGGACGCCAACAAGAAGGTCACCGGCATCATTGACGTGCTCAACAAGCGGGCATACGAGATGCAGAACTTAAAGCGCGTAGAGATCGCCATTCCCGAAGGCAAGGAAGGCGTTATCGAGGAATTTAACGACGCGCTGAAGGAATCCGTCGCTGAGACCAGCGAGGAATTTATGGATAAGTTCTTCGGCGGCGAGGACTTTACTTACGCAGAAATGATCAAGGGCCTGCACTCCGGCGTGATCAGCCACACTCTGTACCCCGTGCTCTGTGGCTCCGGTGTTACCTGCCTGGGCAGCCTGATGCTGATGGACCACATTGTGGACCTGTTCCCCAACCCCGTGGAAGGCAACTATCACAAGGCCACCGCTGCTGACGGCACTGTGGAAGAGTTTGTGGTTTCTCCCGGCGGCGTTCCCTCCGCATTTGTATTTAAGACGGTTTCCGATCAGTACGGCAAGTACTCCTTCATCAAGGTTCTGTCCGGTGAGATTACTCCCGACACCACCTTGGTCAACTCCCGCACCGGCGAGACCGAAAAGCTGGGCCGTCTGTACAGCATGTGCGGCAAGAAGTCCACTGAGGTCAAGAAGCTGACCTGCGGTGACATCGGCGCCATCGGCAAGATGGATAAGGTCAAGACCGGCGACACCCTGTGCG
>JAZSAB010000087.1:0-2160 GCA_045601675.1 Faecousia sp. | reverse complement strand
GACTGAGCTCGTTTGATTTTGGCGTGACAGGTGTTTTCTTCTTCGATGATCTTGCGGGCGTAGGGAATCAGGATAAATCCGGATTCAGTCAGCTCAATGTGCCGCGGGTACCGAATGAACAGAGGTGTTCCGATCTCTTTTTCCAGTGCGATGATGTGCCTGGATAGGGTGGCTTCAGAGATGAATAGCGGTTCCGCCGCAGCGGCATAGTTGCCGATTTCGGCCAGCATCACAAATTCACGCAGCATCTGAATCGTCATAAAGAAACACTGCCTTTCGATTTATAAGTATTATGAATTAAATTTAAGGGAAAATAATTTGCTTGTCAAGTGACGTATTTGTAAAATAATGCTAGAACAATTTCTTTGAATGGAGGAATTGTGGGTGAAATGCCCAAATCAATAAAAAGGAGAGCGAAAAAATGAAACGGCTATTTGCAATTCTTATGGCAGTTGCAATGGTTCTGTCTCTGTGCGCCTGCGCCGGCGAGCAGAGGGTTGAGGATACAAAGCCTCAGGAGACCCAGGCACCTGTACCGGAAAGCTATGAAAACTACGATGTTCGCTCCTACGCATCTGAGTGGGTCTACCATGATGTATGCTATGTAGGCGCAGGCGAGGCAAAGTATGTGGATGTTCCCTACTACTCTCTGGAGAACATTACCTACTGCACCAATCCTGTGGATGAAGTGTATCAGACCTTCAACATTTATGTTCCTGCCTGCTACATGACCCAGAATGCCGATGGCAGCTGCCAGATCAATGAAAAGGGCATCTTCGGTGTTATGGGTGAAGACGATAGCACCATCATGTACGGCACTCAGGAAGCACCCATTGTTTATCTGAATACCATTTCCGGCTATGCAGCTGGTGTTGCCCCCAAGATTTCCGACGGCCGTATGGGCAGCAATGCCGGTTACTGCTATCAGTTCATCGAGCAGGGCTTGATTCTGGTCACTGTCAGTGCCCGGGGCCGTACCAGCACCGATGCTGACGGCAACTGCAACGGCACCGCACCCAACGGCCTGGTTGATCTGAAGGCAGGTATCCGCTGGCTGACCTACAACGATGAGTTCCTGGCCGGTGACTCCAACAAGATCGTCACCGTCGGCGTTTCTGCCGGTGGCGGTATGTCCACCATGCTGGGTGCCAGCGGCAACAGCGATCTGTTCGACAGTTATCTGACCGAGATCGGCGCACTGGATTCCTCCGATGCCGTTTGGGCAAGCGTTGCTTACTGCCCCATCACCGATCTGGAATTTGCAGACGGTGTCTACTGGTGGCAGATGGGCGCAAAGGAAGGCGACGGCTTTGAGGCCGCACTGGCCAATGCTCTGCGGGAAGAGTACATCGCATATATGCAGTCCCTGGGCTTTGATCTGGGCGACGACGGCATCAGCGGCAGCTTCTATGAAGACTTCCTGAACGCCATTGAAGATGCCTTTAATTACCATGCAACCAACAAGCTGAAGAAGGAAGACAAGATCGCTGAGTATTTTGCAGGTCTGAACGAGAAGGAAGAATGGATCAGCTACAACGCTGAAACCGGCACCGAGATTGTCAGCCTGGAAGCATTCGTAAATAACTACTGGGGCGAGAAACTCTTTGACAAGGGTGCAACCGTGTTTGATACCTTTGACTGCGGCTCTATGGAGGGCGAGGTCTTTGGCGGCAAGCACTTCAGCTGGATTGTTGTAAAAGCTCTGGAGAAGATTTCCGGCGATTACCCCGAGGCTGCTGATTATCTGGCTGCCTACAAGGCAGATGTGGACGGCGGTATGGGCGATATCGCAGCCCTGTACGATCCCATGACCTTTATCGGTCAGGACAACTCCGATGTGGCACCGCACTGGCGCTTCAACATCGGCACCGAGGATACCAATATTGCCCATGCACTGGCGTGGACAGTCTATAACGCACTGAATGCCAAGGAAGAAGTGGATGCCAACTACGCAATCCTCCACGGCATCGGCCATCAGACCGTTGAGTATGATCCCTATGATCTGATCAGCTGGATCTACCAGACTGATCTGGGTGTTGCTCCCGCTTATGATAACATCAAGTCTATGCAGACCGTGGATAGCGGCGAAGCTTCCGGTGCTGTCCAGTCCTATGACTCCGTGGCAGGCACCTACACCCTGACCGAAGTCAATGCTGTGGG
>JAZSAB010000086.1:0-4016 GCA_045601675.1 Faecousia sp. | reverse complement strand
CCCGTACGGGAATCGAACCCATGTTACCGCCGTGAAAGGGCGGTGTCTTAACCGCTTGACCAACGGGCCTGGTAGCGGCGACCTGACTTGAACAGGTGACAGACCGGGTATGAACCGGGTACTCTACCAACTGAGTTACGCCGCCATATTTCCAGCATTGCCGAAAATCAGCTTTGTTATTATATACGGCAGATTTCGGTTTGTCAAGAGAAATCTGTGTATTTTTCCCGTTTTTTTGGAAATCCTCACTTTGAGGTGAGTGTTTTGCGGACAATGAGAAAAGCGCTGCTGTTTGCTGCCGGGGGCTGCGGGTATGTGGGATTGGAACTGCTTTGGCGGGGATGGAGCCACGGCAGCATGTTCTTTGCCGGGGGGACTTGCTTTCTCCTTTTGGGAAAGCTGAACCGCACCGAACCGCGACTTCCCCTTGCGCTGCGGGGCGTTGCCGGCGCCGGGGTCATTACCATGGTGGAGCTGCTTGCGGGACTCCTGGTCAACCGGCAGTACCAGGTCTGGGACTACCGGGACACGCCCCTAAATTTCTGCGGTCAGGTGTGCCTGCCCTTTTCTCTTTTGTGGATCCCGGTGAGCTTAGGCGCAATGGCGCTCTACGAGGGACTGGACAAGATGATTTCGTAAGGAGGAGAAGCAATGCTTCTCCTCCTTTTTGTGTACAGGCAGACAGTTTTTGAGAGCGTACTTTTCCCATATCCATCTGCCTGTTTCGTATCCCACCGGCGATACACTTGACAGAGATTTGCTGTCTTTGCAACTTGTCGTCACAGGTTACGAAAAACGGCAGATTTCTGTCCGCAGATAGCTTGCGCCGGGACGCAGAAAATATGCGGAATTTTTACAGAAAAATCTGTAAAATCGTTTGCCATCCGGGGATCCCTGTGATATACTAAAAGTTAGAGATTTTATCAGCTCGAAAGGAGGAGCAATCATGATATTCGGCAAGCATATCAACCGGTATTACCTGCGTTTTCTGCCGCTTTTGCTGTTGGGACTTGTGGCGCTGATCGCGGTGGACTGTCTGCAGCTTCTGATCCCCAATATCTATCAGATGGTCATTAACGGCATCAATACCGGTTTCGTCGATGGCGCTGCCTTTGATGTGGCTTTCCTGGTGGACAAGATCTGTATGCCCCTGGTTTGGATCATTTTGGGCATCGTGGCAGGACGCTTTCTGTGGCGTATCTGTTTCTTCTCTGCCGGTATTCACGCGGAGGCGGACCTGCGTGGCAGAATGTTCAGCCACTGCAAGGACCTTTCCCAGGAGTTCTACCATCAGAACAATGTGGGTAACCTCATGAGCCTTTACACCAACGACTTAGATACCTTCCAGGAGTGCTATTCCTGGGGTGTCATGGAGTTCTGCGATGCCGCGTTTTTGGGCGGTCTGGCGATCTACAAAATGTGGAATATGAACCCGGTGCTCACCGGCTTCGCGCTGATCCCTATGGCATGCCTTTTGGCCGCCAGCATCTTGGTGGGTAACTATATGTCCGAAAAGTGGGAGCGTCGCCAGGAGGCTTTTTCCAACCTCTCCGACTTCTCCCAGGAGAGCTTCTCCGGTATCGCTGTCATTAAGGCATTCGTCAAGGAAGGCAAGGAGCTTTGGGCATTCAAAAAGCTCAGCAAGGAAAACGAGGAGGCAAACATCTCCTTTACAAGATCCTCCGTTCTGTTCCGCATCCTGGTTATGACCTTCGTGGAGACGGTGATCTGCATCATCCTGGGCTACGGCGGATACCTGGTTTACAAGGGCACTTTCAACGCCGGTCAGCTGATGGAGTTTATCGGCTACTTTAATGCCATCATTTGGCCTGTTATGGCAGTTGCGGACCTCATCGATATGACCTCCCGTGGCAGAGCCTCCGTCAAGCGTATCAGCGAGCTTTTGGATGCCAAGCAGGACGTGGTGGACCGGGCAGACGTAACCCCGCTTCCCGAGATCCGCGGCGATATCGAGTTCAGAAATATGAATTTCTGCTATCCCGACGGCGAGTTTAACGCCCTCCACGATGTATCCTTTGCCATCAAGGCAGGCGAGAACATCGGTCTTGTGGGCCGTACCGGCAGCGGTAAGACCACCCTGGTGGATCTGATCCTGCGTACATACAATGTGCCCGACGGCACGGTGTTTGTGGACGGACACGATGTCAACACCGTCCCCATCCGGGACGTCCGGGCAGGCTGCGCTTACGTTCCCCAGGATAACTTCCTGTTCCCCGATACCATTGCCAACAACATCGGCTTTGCTACCAAGAAAAAGAATGCGGACAGCATTATCCTGGCTGCCAAGATGGCGGATGTGGACGGCAATATCCGGGAGTTCTCCCAGGGCTATAACACCGTTTTGGGTGAGCGTGGCGTTACGGTCTCCGGTGGACAGAAGCAGCGCATTTCCATCGCCCGCGCCCTGCTGAAGGACGCGCCGATCCTTATCCTGGACGACTCCGTTTCCGCGGTAGATACCAAGACCGAGCGGACTATTCTGCAGAATCTGCGGCAGACCCGCGCCGGCAAGACCACCATTTTGATCGCCCACCGCATCTCCACCATCGAGCAGATGGATAAGGTCCTCTTCATCGATGACGGCACGGTAGCGGCCTTCGGAAAGCACGACGAACTGTACGAAACCTGCAGCGAGTACCGCAAGATGGTAGACCTGCAGCGGCTGGAGGAGGAAGGAGGCGAGCATAATGCGTGAGTATTTGCCTGTTCTGATCGTGGGCGCGATCATCGGCATCTTTGCCATTGCGTTCATTATCGCCCGCATCCACTTGAAGAGCCAGCTTAAAAACTTAGACAGCGACCGCAATATGTCCGACAGCGTGATCATCCGCCGTTTGCTTGGCTACGGCAAGCCCTACCTGAAGGAATTTATCCTGGTATTCGTGATCATGCTGGTATCCATCGTTTATGACCTGCTCTCTCCCTATCTGATCGGTCAGATTGAGGAGATGGTAAAGCACGAATTTGCTTTGGATCACCTCCTTTGGATGGTGGCAGGCTACGCGGGCATCCTGGTGGTGTCCCTGGTCAGCACCTATTTCCAGACCATGATCCTGCAGAAGGTGGGACAGAAGATCCTCTCCGATCTGCGTGAAGATGTATTTACCCATATCGAGAGCCTTTCCCACGATCAGCTCCACAACATCCCCGTTGGCAAGCTGGTCACCCGTGTCACCAACGACACCAACGGTATCTCCATGATGTTCACCAATGTGCTGGTGACTATGGTAAAGAATATGATGGTCATCGTGGGTGTTTTGGCATCCATGCTGATGGTCAACTACGCTATGACATTAGTCGTGCTGTGCTTTGTGCCTTTCGTGGTGCTCTTCACAGTCATCTTCCAGAAGTTCTCCCGCAAAGCCCACCGGGGCGTTACCGACGCCCGTACGGACATGAACACCTTCTTGTCCGAGAACCTCTCCGGCATCAAGATCACCCAGATCTTCAACCGGGAGCAGGAGAAGCTAAATGATTTCCTGGAAAAGAGCAACGAGCTTACCAAGGCAAAGCGGCAGAGAATGATGGTCTTCGGCGTGTTCCGCCCCATGGTTTATATGCTGCACATCAGCTGCGTTCTGTGTCTGATGTACTTTGGCAGCCGGGGCTACATTGAAAACACCACTTTCTTAGGCCAGGCCATTACCTCCGGTACGGTGGTCACCTTCTACCTCTACGCATCCAAGTTCTTTGACCCCACCCAGACCCTTTCCGAGCACTTTGATGTTCTCCAGGGCGCCTTTGCGTCCGCGGAGAAGATCTTTTCGGTGATGGATATGGTCCCCGAGGTGGTGGATGAACCCGATGCCATCGAGCTGGAGACCATCCGCGGTGGGCTCGAGTTTAAGGATGTCTGGTTTGCCTACAAGGAAGACGAGTGGGTCTTAAAGGGCGTTGCTTTCCATGTAGAGCCCAGGCAGACCGTGGCATTCGTTGGCTCCACCGGCAGCGGTAAGACCACGATCCTCTCCCTGATCTGCCGCAACTACGATATC
>JAZSAB010000085.1:0-2482 GCA_045601675.1 Faecousia sp. | reverse complement strand
GTCGAGGCGAATTTCACACGCCGCAGGCATTTCACATTGCGAAGCAATATTTCACACGCGAAGCGTATTTCACAAATCCCGCAAGGGATTTATTTCGTTGAAAAAGGCCTATGCTTTGATACAAAGCATAGGCCTTTTTCTGGCGGAGAGTGTGAGATTCGAACTCACGGTGGGTTTCCCCATCACTAGTTTTCAAGACTAGCTCCTTAAACCGCTCGGACAACTCTCCGTGTGGGACGATGATACCATTGCGGGGAGGAAATGTCAAGGGGAAGCTATGCTTGTTTGTAAGGCTTGTAGAACCTGCCATAATTTTCTACACCGTACTTGTGCAAGTACACGAAATCGCTCATTTGTTCTTCTGAACCCTTGACAAGTACTTCTTCAAGTACTATTATGGTGCTACAATCAGTACTTGCTCAAGTACATTAAGGAGGAAATTGCGTGTGGAACATTACCGTATACTTAAAATCGCACAAGCGGCAGCCGGTGCGTCTTCGGGCGCTACCCTATACAGGGGACCCACAACAGGCGCTGCCCGCAGGCTGGTGCAGCCGCTGCGGCGGAGAACTTTTCGGCAGGAGCTGCCCTGCCTGCAAGGAGGCAAAGGCGTATGAAAAATCCCGTGAGTCCCTGTCTTACCTGCACCCGGGTCCAGAATCCCCAGGAATGTGAGAACAAAAACTGCGGTGTCTGGCGCAGATGGTTCATAAAAAGCTGGGATAATTTCCGTAATTACCCAAGAGCCACCGTGGAAAACGCCAAGCTCACCCCCATCGGTGTCCCCCTGGGTGGCAGAATTTACGCCCATCCCCACCGGGTCCGGGAATACCGAAAGAATCATCCCTGTGAAGGATGTTACGCGAAAGCCCTTTGCAAGGGTCCCTGCAAAATACTTATTGGCTGGCAAAACGAAGGAGGAACAAAATGAACTGGAAAAATGAAGCAATGGAAAAGCTGCGGCGTTATAACGCTATGCGCCAGGCGGCGCTGAATCTTCCCCAGGAGATCCGTATGCTGGAGCAGGATGCTCTTGCGATCCGCTCCGCCCGTACCGACGCCGCGCCGGTACGAAGCGGCGGAAACAACCGGGAAAAATGGCTGCTGGACAATCTGGTTCAGCGCCAGGAGCTGCAAATGAATCTGCAGCAAACAAATCTGTGGCTTGCCAACACGGATAGAGCGATGCGCACCTTATCGAAGGAAGAGCAGCTGATCCTCCACCGGATGTTCATCTTGCCGGAAAAGGGATGCCTGGAGCGGCTGCAAAGTGAGCTGGGCGTGGAGCAATCCACCATCTACCGCAAGCGGGACAAAGCCTTAGAGCGCTTCACCCTGGCTCTCTACGGTATGACAGAATCCTAAATTTGTAGGGGCGATTCACGAATCGCCCGCGGGCGGCAGATTGCCGCCCCTACTTTTTCACTATTCACTATTACCTAAAAAAGACCACCCCGTAGGGTGGTCTTTTTATCTTAGTACATGCCGCCGGCCTGTGCTGCAGCAGCCATTGCTGCGGGGTCGGGAGTGGGCTCGGGCTTGTCGGCAACCAAGCTCTCGGTGGTCAGCACGCAGCCTGCGATGGATGCGGCGTTCTCCAGAGAGGTGCGGGTAACCTTGGTGGGGTCAACAATACCGGCAGAGATCATATCCACATACTGCTCGGTGTAGGCATTGTAGCCGTAGCCGATCTTCTTGGAATTCTTGATCTTCTCGTAAACAACGCTGCCGTCCACGCCTGCGTTCTCAGCGATCTGACGGATGGGAGCCTGCAGAGCGGTGGCAACGATCTTAGCGCCGGTCTTCTCGTCGCCGGAGAGCTTTGCGATGAGCTTCTCAACTGCTGCGATGGCATTGACCTGAGCGGTACCGCCGCCGGCAACGATGCCTTCCTCAACGGCTGCGCGGGTAGCGTTCAGAGCGTCCTCAACACGGAGCTTCTGCTCCTTCATAGCAACCTCGGTCTGTGCGCCAACCTTGATAACTGCAACACCGCCGGAAAGCTTAGCCAACCGCTCCTGGAGCTTCTCACGGTCGTAGTCGGAAGTGGTGGTAGCGATAGCAGAGCGGATCTGATGTGCGCGAGCCTTGATGGCATTGGGATCACCTGCGCCGTCAACGATGGTGGTGTTGTCCTTGGTAACAACCACCTGACGAGCGCGGCCCAGGTCAGCCATGGTAGCCTCTGTCAGCTCCATATTCAACTGGCTGGAAATCACAGTGCCGCCGGTGAGGACAGCGATGTCCTGCAGCATTTCCTTGCGACGGTCGCCAAAGCCGGGAGCCTTGACGCAGACGCAGTTGAAGTTGCCCCGGAGACGGTTGACCAGCAGAGTTGCCAGTGCATCGCCTTCCACGTCCTCGGCAATGATCATCATCTTCTTGCCGGTCTTGACAACGGGCTCCAGCACAGGCAGAATCTCCTGAATGGAGGAAATTTTCTTGTCGGTGATCAGGATCAGTGCATCGTCCAGAACAGCTT
>JAZSAB010000084.1:0-2487 GCA_045601675.1 Faecousia sp. | reverse complement strand
CTCTGCGCCGCATTGGTCGCAAATGCCTTCGACCTTGGTGGGGTTGGCAACGATGTGGTAGCTGGCGCTGCACTTGGTGCACACGCGGCGGCCGGTCATACGGCCTTCAATTACTGCATCGTCGATCTCGATGGAAATCACATTGTCAATGTGAATACCCTTTGCATCCATAGCCTCAGCCTGGGCCAGCGTGCGGGGCACGCCGTCCAGGATAAAGCCGTTTTTGCAGTCGGGTTGGGCAACACGCTCGGCAACGATGGACATAATCACATCATCGGGAACCAATGCGCCCTCAGCCATAATGCTCTTTACCTTCATACCCAGCTCGGTACCATTCTGAATGGCCTCGCGGAGCATATTGCCGGTGGAGATGGCAGGGATCTGCAGCTGATTGACAAGCAATTCAGCCTGAGTTCCCTTGCCCGCGCCGGGAGCACCTAACAGGATCAGATTCATCTGTTATCCTCCATTAATCCAGGAAGCCCTTATAGTGACGCATCAGCATCTGTGCCTCCAGAGCCTTTACTGTTTCAAGGGCAACACCCACAACAATGATAACGGAAATACCGCCGATCGCCAGGTTCGCCACAGTGGGCACCAGGTTGCCTGCCACGATGGGCAGCAGCGCAACAACAGCAAGATAAACAGCGCCGAAAATAATGATCTTGTTGATCACCTTCTGAATGAAATCAGAAGTAGGCTTGCCGGGACGGAAGCCGGGAATGAAGCCGCCGTTCTTCTTCAGATTGTTGGAAATTTCCACGGGATCATACTGAATGGTGGAATAGAACCAGCTAAAGAAGAAGATCATCAGGCCATACATTGCGGCATAAGCCCAGCTCTGTGCGCTCCACAGATTGTCGTACCACCAGTTGCCGTCACCGATACCGATGAATGCGCAGACAGTAGCAGGCAGGGAGCAGATGGACTGTGCGAAGATAACAGGCATAACGCCGGACATACTTACCTTAATGGGCAAGTTGGTGTTCTGACCGCCGTAGATCTTACGACCTACCACGCGCTTGGCATACTGAATGGGAATGCGGCGCTCAGCATCGTTGACAAAGATGATGAATACAACGATCAGCAGCATTGCAACGGTGATGATCAGAGCGACCCACCACTGCATACCAAGGAGTGTGGACAGAGTTCCGGGCATACCGGAGATGATGTTTGCAAACAGGATCATAGAGATGCCGTTGCCGATGCCGAACTGGGTGATCTGCTCGCCCATCCACATAACCACAGAGGAACCTGCGGTAAATGCCAGGACGATAACGATACCGGCCAGAACGCTGTCATCGGTGAGGATCTCCAGACCGCTAGCCGCATAATTGCGGAGCATGGTGTAGTAGGCAAAGCCCAGCAGCATACCCAAACCAACAGTGGTGAAGCGGGTGATGCGCTCAATCTTCTTCTTGCCTTCCTCGCCCTCTTCCTTTGCCATACGCTCAAGAGCGGGAATGGCAACGGTGAGCAGCTGGATGATAATGGAAGCGTTGATGTAGGGCTGGATGCCCAGCGCCAGTACGGATGCAGTAGAGAATGCAGAGCCGGACATAGCGTTGTAGAGTCCTAAAATGGTATCGGACAGGGTTGTGTCAAAGTAGGTGGAAAGCTGCTGCGCATTGATGAAGGGTACAGGAATGACATTTGCCAGTCTGTAGATCAGGAGCATCAGCAAAGTGAACATCAGCTTCTTGCGCAGATCAGGGATCTTCCATGCGCCGGCTAAAGTACTAAACACTTATACCACCTCGGTCTTTCCGCCTGCCTGCTCGATTTTTTCCTTTGCAGACTCAGAGAAAGCCGCTGCCTTAACAGTAATCTTCTTGGTCAGGTTGCCGTTGGACAGAACCTTCAGACCATTGGGGCACTCAGAAATGATGCCCTTTTCAATCAGTGCAGCAGCGTCCACAACAGCACCATCTTCAAAGCGGTTCAGAACAGCAACATTGATTGCAGTCAGAGGCTTTGCGAAGATGTTTGTGAAGCCACGCTTGGGGACACGACGAACCAGAGGCATCTGGCCGCCTTCAAAACCGACGCGAGTTTTTCCGCCGGAACGGGCATGCTGGCCCTTATGACCACGGCCACCGGTCTTACCGTTGCCGGAGCCATGACCACGGCCCTTACGCTTACCTACCTGGGTAGAACCCATGACAGGAGAAAGCTCATGAAGCTTCATACTTGTCTCCTCCTTATTCTACTTCGGTGACCTGCAGCAGGTAGCCGATCTTGGCGATCTTGCCGCGAGTCTGGGTGTTATCGGGCTGGATAGTAACCTGGCCGATCTTACGCAGGCCCAGGGACTCTGCAGTAGCGATATGCTTTACCAGACGGCCGTTCAGGCTCTTAACAAGCTTAATTTTCAGGTTTGCCATGTTAATTGCCCTCCTTGTCAGATGATTTCTTCCACGCTCTTACCCCGGATGGCAGCAACCTGCTCGGGGGAACGCAGAGACTTCAGACCCTCCATTGTGGCCT
>JAZSAB010000083.1:0-17439 GCA_045601675.1 Faecousia sp. | reverse complement strand
GGGACTGAACCTGCCGGATGTGACGCTGGTGGGCGTGCTGGACGCGGATCTGGGACTTTATACCGATAGCTACCGGGGCGCGGAGAGCACCTTCAATATGCTGACCCAGGTGGTTGGCAGAGCCGGTCGCGGTGATACTGACGGACGGGCGGTGATCCAGACCATGGTGCCGGAGCACCAGGTGATCCGTATGGCAGCCCGACAGGATTACGAAAGCTTCTATGACCTGGAAATCGGTATGCGCCGGGTGCAAAGCTGCCCGCCTTTCGGCGATGTGGCAGTGATCACCTTCTCCGGACTTGAGGAAGCACGCGTGCTCCACGGCGCGGTAAAGTTCCGGGACAGCTTGACCGCGCTCCTAAAAAGAGAAGAATTTACACAGGAAACTTGCACCGCTTTGGGTCCCGCGCCCTGCCCGGTGCCGAAAATAAATTATCATTACCGTTACAGACTAACGCTGCGCTGCGTAATGACAGCAAATCTGCGAAAGCTCCTGGGACACCTGCTACGGCAGTTCGCATCAGACCGGGAGAACCGGGGCGTTGCGGCATTTATCGATGTAAACGGATTCGAGTAAGGATGGATGATTATGGGACTTCGGAAGATCCTGACGGATAAAGAGCCTTCTTTGCATAAGGTTTGCAGAGAAGTGGTAAATTTTGATGGAAAGCTGCATAAGCTTTTGGAGGACATGCAGGAGACCTTGGTGGAATCCGGCGGTGTAGGTCTTGCGGCACCCCAGGTGGGCATTTTGCGCCGGGTGGTGCTGGTGGATGTGGGAGACGAGATCATTGAGCTCATTAACCCCACGCTCCTGGAGACCGACGGTGAGCAGATCGGCCCGGAGGGCTGCCTGAGCATACCCGGTAAGTACGGTCTTGTAAAGCGCCCCATGTACGCAAAGGTCCGCGCCCAGGACCGGTATGGCGATTGGTTTGAGGCGGAGGGCGAGGAGCTGATCGCCCGTTGCTTCTGCCACGAGCTGGACCACCTGGACGGTATCGTCTATACCGAAGTGATGGAGCGACTGCTTACTGACGAGGAGCTGGAGCAGTTGTAAGGAGGAGCGACTATGCGCGTCGTGTTTATGGGTACGCCGGACATTGCGGCGACCTGTTTGAAGAGAATACTTTCTGATGGCTTTGAGGTCGTGGGTGTGTACACCCAGCCGGACCGCCCCAAGGGTCGGGGTATGAAGATGGTCTTTTCCCCGGTAAAGGAAGTGGCGCTGGAACACGGGATCCCCGTGTACCAGCCGGATACTTTCCGGGAGGATGAAACTGTGGAGACCCTCCGTGCACTGCAGCCGGACGCCATCGCTGTGGTGGCTTACGGACGGATCCTGCCCCAGCGGGTGCTGGACATCCCCCAAAAGGGCTGTATCAACATCCACGCAAGTCTGCTTCCCCAGTATCGGGGTTCTGCGCCCTATCAGTGGGCAGTGCTGGACGGTCTTACCGAGACCGGCGTTTCCGCCCAGTTTATGGCGCACAAAATGGATGCCGGCGATGTGATCGGCTGCAAGAAGACCCCCATCGGCGAGGACGAGACTGCAGGTCAGCTTTTGGATCGATTGGCGGTATTGGGTGCGGAGCTGCTTTCCGAGACCCTTTGCTGTGTGGAAAACGGGACTGCCTGCCGTACCTGTCAGTGCGAGGACCAGGTGACTTTCGCGCCTATGCTCAGCAAGGAGATGTGCCCCATCGATTGGGAAAAGACCGCTTGCCAGGTCCATAACCAGGTCCGTGGCTTAAATCCCTGGCCTGTGGCAACCGCCGTTTTGGGTGGTACAAAATTCAAGATCTATGAAACAAAGGTCCTGCCCGGCGGCAAAAACGACCAGCCCGGCAAGATCTTGGGACTTACAAAGACCGGCTTGCAGGTGGCCTGCGGTGAGGGCGCGGTGGAGATCCGCGTGCTCCAGGCAGAGGGCGGCAAACGGATGGCGGCACCGGATTATTTCCGGGGTCACCCTCTGGAGGACTAAACCGTGGGCGCGAGAGAAACAGCGCTGAATGTGCTGATCGCCTGCCGCCGTGAGGACGGCTGGTCCAACGGCGTACTGAAAGCGGAGCTTAAAAAAGACCAGCTGGACCGCCGGGAGGCGGCGCTGGCCACCCGGCTTTGCTACGGCATTTTGCAAAACCGCATCACGCTGGACTTTTACCTGAAGCAGCTGCTGACCGGAAAGCTGAAGGACCTGCATCCCGCAGTGCGGGATATCCTGCATTTGGGGCTTTACCAGCTATACCTCATGGACAAGATCCCGGAGTCTGCGGCGGTAAATGAGTCGGTTTCCTTGGCGAAAAAATACTGCAAAAAGCAAAGAAATGCGTCCGGACTCGTAAACGCGGTGCTGCGAAACGCGGTGCGCCGCAGGGAGGAGCTGAAGAAGCCTGCCACCCTGGAGCAGCGTTACAGCCACCCGGAAAAGCTCATTAAGCTTTTTGAGAAGGATCTGGGTGGGGAGCGTACGGAGGGTATGCTCCGGGCGAACAACGAGATCCCCCCCACGGTGATCCAGGTAAACACCTTAAAGACCACCGCAGCCCGGCTCTGTGAAGAGCTTACGGAAAACGGCGTGGGCGTGGAGATTCACCCCTGGCTGGATAACTGTCTGATCCTTTCCGCCACCGGTAATATCGAATATTTGGATGCCTTCCGGGAAGGTCGGTTCTATGTCCAGGACGCTGCGGCGAAGCTGAGCGTTCTGTGCGCCGAGCTTCCGGAAAAGGAAGACTTCCGGGTGCTGGACTGCTGCGCATCCCCCGGTGGCAAGAGCTTTGCGTCCGCTATGGCAATGGGCGGTAGGGGAGAGATCATCTCCTGCGATGTCTACCCCCATAAAGCGGAGCTCATCGGAAAGGGCGCTGCCCGGCTGGGCATTGAAAATCTGACACCTATGACCCAGGACGCTACGGTTTTCCGGGCGGAGTGGGAAAACGCAATGGACGCGGTGATCGCGGATGTGCCCTGCTCCGGCTACGGTATCATCCGCAAGAAGCCGGATATCCGTTACAAGGACCCGGATAAGATGGCAGAGCTGCCTGCGCTGCAGCTGCAGATCCTCGAAAACCAAGCCCGGTATGTAAAGCCCGGCGGTCTGCTTCTGTACTCCACCTGCACGGTGCTGCGCAGAGAAAACGAGGATGTTGTAAAGAGATTTCTGGAAACGCACCCGGATTTCTGCTTGGAAAAGCTTCCGCTTCCGGATGTGTTCCCCGCAAACACCACCGGCATGCTGACTTTGATCCCGGGGGAATATGACACAGACGGCTTCTTTATCTGCCGTCTGCGGAGAAATGTATGATGAATCTGAAATCCATGACAATTGAAGAGCTCCAGGCGGCGCTGAAAGAATTGGGTCAGCCGGCGTTTCGTGGGAAGCAGGTGTTTTCCTGGCTCCACAAGGGCGCCCGCAGCTATGACGAGATGACAAATCTCCCCCAATCCCTTCGCAGCATCCTGGCGGAGAAATATCCTATTTGCCCGCCGGAAGTGATCCGCAAGCAGGAAAGTAAGTTAGATGGCACCATCAAGTACTTATGGCGCCTTTCCGACGGCAACTGCGTGGAGACCGTTTTGATGCGCTACCACTACGGAAATACGGTCTGTATTTCCACAGAGGTGGGATGCCTCATGGGCTGCGCCTTCTGCGCGTCCACCTTGGGCGGCCTGGTGCGGAAACTGGAGCCTTTCGAGATGCTGGATCAGGTGCTCTTTACCCAGGTGGACTCCGGTCAGCCGATCTCCCATATCGTGCTGATGGGCATTGGCGAGCCCCTGGACAACTACGACAATGTGCTGCGCTTTTTGGAGCTTGTGAATCACCCGGAGGGTATGAATATCTCCATGCGCCACATCAGCCTTTCCACCTGCGGTCTTGTGCCGAAGATCGATAAGCTTGCGGAAGAAAAGCTGCAGATCACCCTGTCGATCTCTCTGCACGCTCCCAGCAACGAGATCCGAAACACCATTATGCCTGTCAACAAGGCGTACCCGGTGGAGGAGCTGCTGGCAGCCTGCCGCAGATACTACGCAAAGACAAACCGGCGTATCTCCTTTGAGTACGCGATGATAAACGGGGTCAACGATACCGTGGATGCGGCAAGACTTTTGATCCAAAAGACAAAGGGCCTGCCTGCCCACTTTAATTTGATCCCCCTAAACCACGTGGAGGAAAGCCCCTTAAAGCCCAGCACAAAGAGTGCGGTGCAGACCTTCCAGAATATCCTGGAGGGCGCGGGAATTCCCACCACGGTCCGGCGCACATTAGGCAGCGATATCGACGCGTCCTGCGGTCAGCTGCGCCGGAAATACACACAGCAGGAGAAGGAGTGAGATGTTATGCAATACTGGGGCGTTACAGATCCCGGCTGCCAGCGCAGCCAGAACCAGGATGCGTATCAGATCGAAAAATTGGATAAGCACACGATCCTTTGCACTGTTTGCGACGGTATGGGCGGCGCGAAATCCGGCAATGTGGCAAGCTCCCTGGCGGTAGATGTTTTTACCCAGGAAGTGAAGCACAACTGGAAACCGGATATGGACGAAAGCGCCCAGGAGCAGATGCTCCGCAGCGCCGTGAAGCTGGCGAATTTTACTGTCCACGACCAGAGCATGCAGTTTGAGGATTTTTCTGGCATGGGCACCACCCTGGTTGCCGCGCTGATCCGGGGTAAAACGGCTATGGTCGTCAATGTGGGCGATAGCCGCTGCTACTTGGTGGATGAAGGCGGCATCCAGCAGCTCACCACCGACCATTCCCTGGTGCAGATGATGGTCCTGCGAGGAGAGCTTGCTCCCGAGCGGGCAAGGAGCTATCCCGGCAAGAATCTCATTACCCGCGCCATCGGCACGGAAGCCGTGGTGGAGTGTGACATCTTTACCCACGATGTAAAGAAAGGCGATTGCCTGCTTTTGTGCTCAGACGGTCTTTCCAACCTGGTGGACGAGCAGGAAATGCTCTTTGAGATCGCTTACGACGAGGACCGGGAGCGGTGCTGCCAGCGCCTTGTGGACATAGCCAATAAACGGGGCTCTCCCGATAACGTTACCTGCGTTTTGGTATGCGTTTAAGCCTAAGGGAAAGGAGCTATAATTATGGATAAGTATATTGGACGCCTGCTGGATAACCGGTATGAGATCCTGGAAGTGATCGGCACCGGCGGCATGGCGGTTGTATATAAAGCGCGCTGCCACAGACTCAACCGTCTTGTGGCCATCAAGATATTGAAGGACGACTACTTAGAGGACGAGGATTTCCGCCGCCGTTTCCACGCGGAAAGCCAGGCGGTCGCCATGTTCAGCCATCCCAACATCGTGTCGGTCTACGATGTGTCCACCTCCGTTTCTTTGGAGGCAGACTATATCGTAATGGAGCTGATCGACGGCATCTCCCTCAAGCAGTACATGGAGAAAAAGGGCGTTCTCAACTGGAAAGAGACCCTGCATTTTGCCATGCAGATCGCAAAGGCTCTGGAACACGCCCACAGCCGGGGTATCGTCCACCGGGACATCAAGCCCCACAACATCATGGTGCTGAAAAACGGCTCTGTGAAGGTGGCTGACTTCGGCATTGCCCGGATGATGTCCAAGGGCAACACCCTGACGAAAGAGGCCCTGGGCTCTGTGCACTACATCTCCCCTGAGCAGGCAAAGGGCGGCAGAGTGGACACCCGTTCCGATATTTACTCCCTGGGCGTCGTCATGTATGAAATGATGACCGGCAGACCGCCCTATGACGGCGATTCTCCCGTTTCTGTGGCTATCAAGCACATCGACGGCGGCGCGGCGTTGCCCAGCACCATCAATCCCAACATTCCCGGTGGTCTTGAGCAGATCATCATGAAGGCCATGGCGCGGGAACTGGATGACCGTTATCCCACCGCCTCCCAGATGCTGGCGGATATGGACGAGTTCCGCAAAGAACCTGCCATTTTGTTTGACTACAATGTCCCCGCGGGGGATATGCTGGAGCAGCTTCGCCGTCAGCCCTTGGTGCTGCAACCGGAGCGTACCACCGCGCAGAAGGTGGCAAACCGGGCGGAGCGTCCTCGCAGACAGGAAAACAATGCCCGCAGAAGACGGGAAAAAGAACGGGAGGCAAGCCGGAGCAAGGCTTCCACCATCGCCATCATTTCCTGCTCTTTGGTCGCGGTGATTGCCATCGTGATCTTCCTTGTGGTGCTCCTTGGGGGTGGCGTCCTCAGCAGACCCACCCTGGTAAAAGTGCCCTATTTGGTGGGACAGATGTACAGCACTCTTCCCCAGTATCCGGGCTTGGAGATCGCGAAATTTAAGGAAGTCTACGACGATACTTATGAGGCAGGCGTCATCATAAACCAGGATCTGGCAGCAGATTCCGAGGTTGCCGAGGGCACCAAGGTCTGGGTGCAGATCAGCCTGGGACCGGCCCCTGTGGAGATCGAGATGCTGAATCTCATAGATATGGCAGAGGATCGGGGCAAGAACCGGCTGAACAGCCTGGATATCGACCTGACGATCACGGTGATCCAGGAACATAACGAAGAGATCATTGAGGGCAACATTATCCGTACATCTCCCGTAGAGGGAACGACCCTTACTGCCGGACAGGAGATCAAGCTCTATGTCAGCAAGGGTCCGGAGATCAAGACCGGCATTATGCCGAACCTGGTTGGTCAGGAAAAAGAAAATGCGGAACTGATCCTCAAGAATCAAAACCTGGAGCTGGAACTGGTCTTTGAAGAGGAGTTTGACTCCCAGGCGCCTGCGGGAGAAGTCCTGCGTACCATCCCCGAAAAGGGTGAGGACTTGAAGACCGGTCAGAAGATCACCCTGTATGTCAGCAAGGGTGCGGAGTTAAAGACGCTGCCGCCTCTTACGGGCAGCGACCTGGATTCTGCCCGGAAGACCCTGTTTGACAACGGCTTTACCAAAGCGCCGGAGATCAAGTATGTGGAAAGCGACAAGGCGGAGGGTACTGTCCTCAAGCAGTCTCCGGAGGAATACACCGAGGCGGATGTGAACACCGTGGTGGTGCTGGAGGTCTCCAGCGGTCCGAAGCAGCAGGAGCAGGCACCCATTCATGTGAAGATCGACCTGCGCAAGAGCGCCGATGAAAATGCTTGCACGGTGGTAGTCAAGCGGGATGGTGAAGAGGTCTATAACAAGAAGGTCGCCAAGGGCACGAAATCTATCACCATTAAAAACCAGGTGGGCACCGGCGATGTTTACTATGAAGTCATTATCAACCAGAGCGACGGCTGGATCGAGAAGGTAACATTTGATGCCGAATAACGAAAAAAGCACGGGACGCATCCTGCGCTCCCTCAGCGGTTTTTATGATGTGCAGACGGATAGCGGTCTTGTGACCTGCCGTGGCAGAGGCTCTCTGCGCCGGGGTCACCAGGTGCCCCTTACCGGCGACCTGGTGGAGATCACCAGGGAAAAGGGAAAGGGCATGGTGGAGAAGATCCTGCCCCGGAAGAATAGCTTTGTCCGCCCGGCGGTTGCCAATGTGGACGCGTTGGTGATCTTCGCGGCCAATGTGAACCCGGTGACAGAACCCTATCTTATCGACCGGGTGGCTGCCATCGCCGGTCAGCAGGAAGTGCCGGTGTATATCTGCATCAATAAGTGCGATTTAGATCCGGCGCTGGATCTGACTTCCATTTACCGCAACGCAGGCTTCCGGGTGATCCAAACCAGCGCCCAGACCGGCGAGGGCATCGAGGAGCTGCGATCCTTACTTGTCGGTAAGGTCACGGCATTTACCGGCAATACCGGTGTGGGTAAGAGCAGTATTCTCAATAGCCTTTGCCCCGATCTGCACCTTGCCACCGGCGAGGTCTCCGAAAAGCTGGGTCGCGGTCGTCATACCACCCGGCATGTGGAGCTCTACTGTCTGGGCGAAGATACCTATGTCGCGGACACCCCCGGCTTTGCGTCTTTCGATACGGAGCAGATGGATGTGATTCTGAAAGAGGATCTCCAATATGCCTTCCCGGATTTCGGACGGTTTTTGGGGACTTGTCAGTTCCACGATTGCTCCCACCGCAAGGAGCCCGGCTGCTGCGTGCGGCAGGCGGTTGAAGAGGGGAACATCGAGAAGACCCGCTACGAAAGCTACCTGCGGCTCTATGAGCAGTACAGCCAGATAAAACCCTGGGAAATGAAATAAAGAAAACCCCCGGCTCGAGTAGAGCCGGGGGTTGCGTGTTATTTATAGCGCACGTAATAGGGGTTGGGTTTGCATAAAATTACAATGAGGTCGATGAACCAGCCGATACCGAAAAGACCGGCGGTGAACAGGTACAGGATGCCCATACCGACTTTGCCCTCATAGAACTTGTGAGCACCAAGGAAACCAAGGAAGAAGCACAGCAAGAATGCTACCCACTTGTTTCTGGCTCTAACGCCGAGCATAGCGGCATTGACATTGGTGTTTGTGTTGGTGTTTACATTATTGTTGCTGTTGTTAATGACAATGCTGGGCTGTTCAGCTTTGTGCATCTCTTCAACCTGGCAACCGCAGTGGGTGCAGATCACAGCTGCGTTGGGAATTTTCGCGCCACAGTGCTTGCAGAACTTCGTATTTTCCTGTGCTACGGTGGCATTTTCGGTAGCAGTGTTATTTTCCATACTCTTTCTCCCTCAATTGATTTTGAATAATCCTATCTAAAAAGCAACCAAAGAATTGCTAATATCTTGCATAGGAACTATTCTTCCTAAAATTATATAACTAAAGTTCCTTTTTGTCAATAAAATTGGGAAGTATAATTCCTATATAGACAACTGAGGGGGAGGAAAGATGCTTATTTTTAACTTGCATACCATCGGAAGTAAGTTGCTCCTTATCCGAAAGCGTATGGGTATGACACAAGCAGAGGTAGCAGAGGCGGCAGGATTGTCTGACCGGACCTACGCAGATATTGAGCGTGGGACGGTAAATATGCGGATCGAGACGGTCTTGCGAATCTGCGATGCGCTTCATGTCACACCGGATGAGATATTAACAGAAGAGAACAGCTCGTTGTCTATGCAGCAGGAATATCTTTGGGAGCGACTTAATGCCTGCAATCCCAAGGATAAGGAAACAGCGCTACAGCTTCTTTCGGTTTACCTTAAATCGCTGGAGTAGCGCCACACTAAGAAACGGAGGAAAAAGATATGTCTGAAAATGTAAACACCCGTCCCGTGGTTCAGCTGAAGACCAACAGAGGTCTGCTGAAGTTTATTCTGCTTTCCATCATTACTCTCGGTATTTATCCCCTGGTATTCATGTCTTCCATTTCTACCAACATCAACATCATCGCAAGCCGCTATGATGGCAAGAAGACCATGCACTACTGCCTGCTGACCTTTGTCGTGGCACCCATCACCTTCGGTATTGCCGGTCTTGTTTGGTCCCACAGAATCAGCGCAAGAATCGGCGCAGAGCTGCAGCGCCGCGGTATCAACTACAGCTTCGGCGCAGGCACTTTCTGGGGTTGGGGCATCCTGGGTTCCCTCATTGCAGTTGGTCCCTTTGTTTACCTGCACAAGCTGGCTAAGGCTATGAACAAGCTTTGCGCAGACTTTAATGTAAACGGCTAATAGAAAAAGGAAAGACCCGATTGCTTTTGCAATCGGGTCTTTTTTATTTGCCTAAAAGACGCTTTCTTGCGGCGTTGATGGGACCTTCGTTCATGCGGTTGATCCAGGCAAGGCTCTTGCCGCAGCCGTAGGCAGCGCAGGAGTCCGGGTCGTCAGCCACGCTGCAGCGGATGCCGGTGCGTTCCTGCAGCAGCTGATCCATACCCCAGATCTGGCTGCTGCCGCCGGTGAGGGTGATGCCGTTTTCCGCGATATCGCCAACCAGCTCGGGAGAGGTCTCTTCCAAAAGGTCCGCAACGGCCTCCACAATGTGACGCACGGGACGCATCAGCGCCTCGCAAACTTCACTGGAGCGGATGGAAACCTCCTTGGGCATACCGGTCTTTACATCACGACCCTTGACGGTCATGCTGATATCCTCGGGACGGGGATAGACGCAGCCAATCTGGATCTTCACATCCTCGGCGGTGGCCTGACCGATGGAGATGCCGTGGTTTTTCCGCAGGTAACGGGCGATGGCTTCGTCGAATGCGTCGCCGGCGACCTTGATGGAGGAGGCGGTGGCAATGGCATTCATGGTCAGCACGGCAATGTCCGTAGTGCCTGCGCCAATATCCACAACCATCTGACCGCTGGGAGACCGCAGGTCAAGACCTGCGCCCAAGGCGGCAGCCAGGGGCTCTTCAATGAGATACACACGGCGGGCGCCAGCTTCAATGGCGGCGCTGATGACGGTACGCTCTTCCACTTCCGTAATGCCGCTGGGGACGCTGATGATCACTCTGGGCTTGGGGGTGAAGAAGAGAGAGCCTTTGGTGGCGGAGGAGATCATCTCCTGGAGCATTTTAACGGTCATTTCCTGGTCGGAGATCACACCGTCCCGGATGGGGCGGAGCGCCACCACATTGCCGGGAGTCCGACCCAGCATATTCCGGGCGGCTGCGCCGATCTGCAGCACTTTACCGGTATTTCTGTCCAGCGCAACCACAGAGGGCTGGCGGACCACAACGCCCTGGTCCAGAGCGTAGATCAGCACATTGGAAGTACCCAGGTCGATGCCCAGGTCATGGGAGAAATTCGGCATAGTATTCACCTACATTATTTTTTAGTATCGTGAGAAGCCGCGGCAACGGCGGCAAAAGTTACTTTTTTCGCTCCCGCGGTCAGCAGGATCCGGGCGCACTCCGAGGCGGTGGCGCCGGTGGTAAGGATATCGTCCAAAAGCAGGACATGCTTTCCCCGGAAGTTCTCCGGGTGTACCGCCGCGTAAGCGCCCAGTATGTTCGCCCGGCGCTGGGCAGCGCCAAGGATCGTGGATTGGGGCGGGGTGTGGCGGATCTTTTTGAGGGTCTTGGTAAGGGGAACATTCAGCTCCCGGGCGGTGGCGGCGGCAATGAGCTTTGCGTGGTCGTAGCCTCGCTTCCACTTCCGGCGGGCGCCGGTACTGACCCAGGTGAGCACATCGAAGCTGTCTTTTCCCTTGCTTTGCAGGTGCATGGCAAGGAGTCTTCCGTAAACGGAGGCGTAGCTTCGGGTGTTTCCGAACTTGAATCGCAGGATGCTGGTTCGGACATCATCTTTATAATACCACAACGCGGTCCAATCTGCAACAAAGGAAAGACTGATTTTTCTGCCGGTAAATACGGGCATGCTTTCCCGGCAGCTCCGGCACAGGTCGGTCTCCTCCGCAGAAAGGAGCGTCTTGCACAGCACGCACTTGGGCGGAAACAGAAGATTTTTGATTCTGTGGAGCATCAGGATCTCCCTTGCAGACGCAGCTTCAGACCGGTGTAGCGCCGTCCGGTCTTTGCGTTTTGGGTCATGGTGGCGATAGCGTCCTCCCGACCGACGATGATCAGCAGCTCCCTTGCCCGGGTGATGGCGGTGTAGAGCACGCTGCGGCTCAGCAGATACTGGGACGCGTTCCAGGCAGAAAGGATCACTGCCCGGTATTCGCTGCCCTGGCTCTTGTGGACGGTCATGGCGAAGGCGGGCTCCAGCTCGTTTAGCTGAGTAAAATCGTACTCCGCCTCCCGGTCATCAAAGAGGACGGTCATAATCTCCATGCCGGGGTCGATCTCCTGGATGATGCCCACGTCACCGTTGAAAATGCCGGTGCCTATGACGCTTCCGTCGGTCTTTTTCCAGAGAATATCGTAGTTGTTGCGGATCTGCATGACCCGGTCGCCCTCCCGGAAGACCATCTCGCCGAACTTCTTCTCCCGCTTGCCGGGGGAGGGGGGATTCAGACTTTCCTGGAGGATACGGTTTAAGAAAACCGTGCCTGCGCCGCCCTTTTTGGTGGGGCTCAGCACCTGGATCTGCTCCGAGGGGATGCCCATATTCTTAGGCAGGCGGGTACTGCAAAGACCTTCGATAAGTTTGGAAACTTCCTCTTCCGTCCGGGCGGGCAGGAAGAAAAAGTCTTTCTTTACATTTTTAAGCTCCGGCATCTCGCCCCGGTTTACCCGGTGGGCGTTCATAACAATGAGGCTCTCCTGGGCTTGGCGGAAGATCTCTGTCAGACGGACGGTGGGGAGCGTACTGCTGCGGAGCATATCACTGAAGGGACTGCCCGGCCCTACCGGGGGCAGCTGATCCGGGTCGCCCACTAAGATCAGCCGGGCGTCCTTGGGAACGGCGCAAAGGAGCTTGTGGAGCAGCTCGATATCTACCATAGACATTTCATCCACGATCACCGCATCGGTCTCCAAGGGATCGCTTTCGTCCTTTTTGAAGAACAGCGCGCCGGTGTGGGGATCGATACCAGCCTCCAAAAGCCGGTGGATGGTGGAGGCGTCGTGACCGGTGACTTCCGTCATCCGCTTGGCGGCGCGACCGGTGGGGGCAGCTAAGGTGCAGGAAAGACCCATCTGATCGTAAAGAGACAAAATGCCGTTTACGATGGTGGTCTTGCCGGTGCCGGGACCGCCGGTGATCAGCAAAAGACCGGAGGTGGCAGCTTGACGAATGGCCTCCTCCTGCTGGGCAGAATAGGAGATATGGCTGCTTTTTGCGGCGTTATCTAAAAGCCGCTCCAAATTCCGGGGGGCGTCAAAGGCGGTATCCGCAAAGCCGTGCAGGGCATTGCAGCAGAAACACTCTGCCTGGTAAAGCGCGGGAAGATAGAGGATCCGGATGACGGCTAAGGTGTCCCGGTACAAACGCTTTGCGTCCAGCAGCCGGGCAACGCCCTCTTCCACGGAAGGCGCGTCTACGCCCAAAAGCTGGGCGGTTGCTGTACAGAGCTTATCTTCCGGCAGGAAGCTGTGTCCGCCGGAGCGGTTGTAGTTCAGTTCAAAGAGGATGCCTGCCTCAATGCGCCGGGGATCGTCCCCGTCCACACCCATCTCAATGGCGAAACGGTCTACCGCCCCAAAGGGCGCTTCCAGATTGTCGTCCATCAGAAGATAGGGGTCGTCGTACAGCAGGTCCATAGCTGCATTTCCGTAGAGCCGGTAGACCTTTATCGCCAGCTCCGGAGGCAGGTGATGGAGGGTGAAAAATTCCAATAGATGGCGCATACCAACCAAAGTGCGGAAGTCCTCGCCGATGATCCGGGCCCGGTTTTCGGAAATGCCGGAAACCTCTGCAAGGCGCTCCGGCTCCCGCTCCATAATGAGGAGCGTCTGCTCACCGAATTTCGCCACGATCCGGGCGGCGGTCCGGGGACCGATGCCCTTGATGGCGCGACCGGCAAGGTAGCTTTGGATCTCCATGGCGGTTTGGGGCAGCAGCCGCTCCAAAAATTCCGCCTCAAACTGGCGACCGTAGCTGGGGTGGCTGCTCCATTTTCCCGTGACCAACAGCCGTTCGCCTACCACAGGCAGGGGAATGGTGCCGACCACTGTGGCGGTCTGCCCGTCTTCGCAGGCAAGGCGCAGAACGCAGTAGCCGTTCTCGTGGTTTTGGAACACCACGCTGCTGACACTACCCTGCAGGATCTCTAAATCCAGTTCCGACATCCGATCCCCTCCTTTTCGTAAAGTACTGCGTATAGTTTACAATATTTTCGGGTGGATGAAAAGGCTTTTTGAAAACTTTTTAAAAGATGTGGCATAATATTCCCAAAGCGGAATATGTTTACAAATATTTCTTGAATACAGCGGGGAAGTTTGATACAATGAGGAAAATGTGTAAATAAGGGGGAAGCAGGAGTGAAAGATGTAAAATTGCTGGTGTTTTTGACCCAGCTTGGTCTTTCGGTTGCGCTTCCTCTTGGGGGCTTTACCCTGCTTGCTGTGTGGCTCTATAAGGCGCATAGCTGGGGCGGCTGGGTCATTGCCGTGGGTGTGATTTTAGGACTTGTGGGCGCCATCGACGGTCTGCGAAGCACCTTAAAGGCAATGAAGCTGATGTCCCGGAAAGAAAAGCAGGACGAGCCCTTTGTTTCGTTTAACGACCATGAGTAAATCGGAGGAAACTATGGATTCCCGAAAATATGTAATCAAACAATCTGCCCTGATCCTTTTGGGACAAGCGATCTGCATCGCGGTCATGTTTGGGGTGTACGCCCTGCTGGGATATTTCAGCACCAAGGTGCTGGTGGGCGGCATCTTAGGCGGCGTTCTTGCCACGCTGAACTTTTTCTTTATGGCGGTGGGCGTGTCCATCGCGGCGGACAAGGCGCAAAACCAGGATGTAAAAGGCGGAAAAGCCACCATTCAGCTTTCCCAGACCGCACGGCTTCTGGTGCTGGCGGCGCTGCTGTTTGCCTGCATTAAAAGCGGTATTGCGGACCTGATCGCCATTCTGCTGCCTCTGGTCTTTACAAGACCCATCCTCTCCATTACGGAATTTTTCCAAAAGCCCAAGGAGAAAGCCTTATGAATGTAAATGTAACCGGCGCATTCGTCTATTTTACCATTCCCATATTCGGTGGCATCCCCATCACCCAGACCACCGTTTCTTCCTTTTTAGTGGCGGTAATTTTGTGTGTTGCCTCTGTTTTGTTGGGGAAAAACCTCAAAAAGCGACCTGATGGAAAGCAGGTGCTGGTGGAAAAGGGCGTGATGATCCTCCACAATATGGTGGTGGACACTATGGGCGCCCACAACGCTCACTGGACGCCCTTTATCGGCACGCTGTTTTTAAGCAGTATTCTCGGAAGCCTCATCGGTCTTACCGGCTTTCTGCGGTCTTCCACCGCGGACCTGAGCTGTACCCTCACCTGGGCAGTAATGGTGACGGTGATCATTTGGTACAATAACATCAAAAACAACGGCTTTTTAGGCTGGCTCAAAGGCTTTACGGAGCCGGTGGTGGTGATGACACCTATGAACATCATCTCCGAGATCGCCCAGCCGATCTCTATGGCATTTCGTCACTTCGGCAATGTTGCCGGCGGCGGTGTGATCACCTCGATCATTTACACCGCGTTCTCGCTTCTTTCCGCAGCGGTGCTGAATCTGATCGCCGCCAGCGGCTGGATCATGGGCACGGTGCTGATGGTCGCGGGGGTGCTGATCTTCCTGCTCGGAAGAAAGAAAAAGAAGTTTATTTTGAAGCTTTTGGGCATTGTTAGCTTTGTGCTGGGTGTGTTTGGCATCCTGCAGGGTGTGGGGATCCTCTCCGGCGTGCCGATTCTGGCGCTGGGTGTTCCCGCGGTACTGTCCCTTTATTTCGACATTTTCTCCGGTTTCGTTCAGGCGCTGGTGTTTAGTCTGCTGACTATGGTCTATATCGCTGGCTCCTGTCCGCCCCCGGCAGAAACAAATAATTAAATTCATATATCATTTTCTTAGGAGGAAAACATTATGGAATTCAACGCATATTTTCTGAAGGCTTGCTGCGCCATCGGTGCAGGTTTGTGTATGGGCATCGGCGCAATCGGTCCCGCTATCGGTGAAGGCAACGCTGTCGGTAGGGCTCTGGAGGGCATGGCCCGTCAGCCCGAGACCGCAGACACCCTGCGTACCAACATGATTCTTGGCTGCGCCATTACCGAGACCACCGGTATCTACTCCCTGCTGATCGCTTTCCTGATCCTGTTCGCTACAAACGTGTAATCTCCTTTCAAAAAATATTTGGAAAGGAGAAAGATCCGTGTTTCAAGAATTTATCGGCGTTGATTTTTGGACGGCGCTTTTTGTGCTGCTAAACACCCTGGCTGTGTTTTTCGTGGCAAGAAAGTTTCTGTTTAAGCCTGTTGTGAAGATGGTCGAGGACCGTCAGCAGGAGATCGACGATATGTACGAAAAGGCAGAACTTGCGAAAAACGATGCCCAGGCGATGCAGCAGGAGTATACAAAACGCCTGGCGGAGGCCGCGGAGACCGGCGAGCGGATGGTCCGTGAGGCGGTGGCCCGGGGACAGAACCGGGAAGAAGAGATCCTGCGCTCCGCAAACGAGAAGGTGTCCGCGATGATGGAAAAGGCTGCCGCGGATATCGAAAGAGAGAAGAAGAAGGCTCTCAACGATGCCAAGGACGAGATCTCTGTTATTGCTATCGATATTGCGGGTAAAGTGGTTGGAAGAAGTATGGACAGCGCCGACCAGACCCGCCTGGTAGACAGCTTTATCGAAAGCCTGGGGGATGAGGTATGAGTAAGCTTACCGCCAATTATGCCCAGGCGCTTTACGACCTTGCAAAGGCAGAAAACCTCACGGAAACCATCCGGGAGGAGCTGCTGGCGGTGCGGGATATTTTCCAGGCGCAGCCGGAGTATCTGCGGCTTTTGTCCGCGCCCAATGTTCCGAAAATGGAGCGTTGCGGACTACTCGACGGAAGTCTTGGGGGCAAGGTCCACGGCTATGTGCTGAACTTTTTAAAGATCCTGACGGAAAAGGGATACATGCGTCACTTTGCAGGCTGCTGCAAGGATTACGAGGCGCTCTACGATGACGACCACGGCATCCTGCCTGTGCAGGCGGTGACCGCGGTGGCGCTGACGAAAGAGCAGGAAGCAAGGCTTACGGAAAAACTGCAGACCATCACCGGAAAGACGATTCGGTTGTCCTGCAAGGTAGACCCAAAATGCCTTGGCGGCGTGCGCCTTTTCTACGACGGAAAGCAGGTGGAGGGCACTGTGGAGGGCAGATTGAAGGCTGTCCGGGATGTGCTTAGGCAAACCACCCTTTGATTTGGAGAGAAGACTATGGAATTAAGACCTGAAGAAATCACGAAGATCATTCGTGAGCAGATCAAAAATTATGAAAATAAACTCCGTACCGATGAGACCGGTGTTGTGATCCTGGTGGGTGACGGCATTGCCAAGGTCTCCGGTTTGGATGCCTGTATGGCAGGCGAGTTGGTGGAGTTTTCCACCGGCACTTACGGCATGGCGCAGAACCTGGAAGAGGACACGGTGTCCATCGTTATCCTTGGCTCCGACAGCGGCATCAAGGAAGGCGATGTGGTAAAGCGCACCGGTCGTGTGGTCTCCGTACCCGTAGGCGAGGCACTTATCGGTCGTGTGGTCAATGCCCTGGGTGAGCCCATCGACGGCAAGGGTGCGATCTCCGCGGAAACCTACCGCCCTATCGAAATGCCCGCCCCCGGCATCATCGACCGGGAGCCAGTCAATGTGCCTCTGCAGACCGGCATTAAGGCCATCGACTCCATGATCCCCATCGGCCGCGGCCAGCGTGAGTTGATCATCGGCGACCGTCAGACCGGTAAGACCACCATCGCAACGGATACCATTCTGAACCAGAAGGGCATGAATGTGATCTGTATCTATGTTGCCATTGGACAGAAGCGTTCCACGGTTGCCCAGATCGTGGAGGATCTGAGCGTTGGCGGCGCTATGGACTATACCATTGTAGTTTCCGCAACGGCCTCCGAGCTGGCACCGATGCAGTATATTGCGCCCTATTCCGGCTGCACCATGGGTGAGTATTTTATGCACCAGGGCAAGG
>JAZSAB010000082.1:0-22824 GCA_045601675.1 Faecousia sp. | reverse complement strand
TCGCCTCCTTTTCTATGGTGTTCCAAAAATCCCTTGCGGACACCGCCGCAAAATCCCGTCGTCCGTCCACATATGCAGGGTGACAGATCTCACCGTAAGGGCAGTACCTGCAAGCGTTGTGGGTCGAGCCTCTTGTATAGGGATTGGGAGAAATATTGCCGGATGCAATATCGTCTACCATATCCCGGAGCAAGGAAAAAACGTACTTCTTCAGCAGTTTCAGCTGCTCGCCTGTGGCAAGGTCGCCGGAGATTGTACCGTCTTTTTTGACGGTGACGGAGAACTTACTCCAGTTCTCATCCTCCTGCATCGCCCTCAGCACGTCTTCGTCACTGAGGACCAAGCCTCTGCGTTTCCATTCACCCTGGCGGAGTTTCTCAGCCTCATCGGCACTTAACTGTCGATCTGCGGGAAGAACCGGTGCGCGGGCAGGAAAATACTGAACACCCGCGGGAACAGGGCGCTTTCCGAGAAGCTTCTGTCCGTTATCTTCCAATGCAAAGAGATAAAGAAGCATCTGAAGACCAAGTCCGTTTAAGATATCACAGTAGTCAAAGGACTTTCTTCCCGTTTTGTAGTCCACCACACGGAAATAGGACAGTTCTCCCTGCTGCCAAATATCCACTCGGTCCACAAAGCCCCGAAGCTGGGCTGCGATGGTCGCGCCGGGAATGGTGATGGCATCTAATTTTCCGTCGTCGCCGAAGGAAAGCTCAAAATCCAGCGGCGAGAATGCGCTGCCCTGCATTTCCTTCCAAAGCTCCTCCACCACCATAAACAGTTCATGGCTGTTTCGCTGCAGAAGATAATTCTGCCGCTCCGTACCGATATCACCGAACCGCTCCTGCGCATAGCTGCGGGAGTAATGATCGGCAATGCGCATTGTGTCATCGAGGCTTACTTTCTTAAAGCCGCCAAGTTCCATAATCTTTCTGCCGGTCTGCTCCAGTACAAAATGGACATAAGTACCAAACTCTGCAGGATCGATTTCCGCCGTCTTACGCTCTTTTGCGTTCAGTCCGTAACGCAGGAAATAAGCAAGACGGCAATCCGCCTGCTTATCCACCTGGGATGCGGAAAGGCGGAGCCGGTCACCGTATATCTTTCGGATGCCGTCGACGGAAACATCGCCTAACTGGTGCAGCGAGCTATAGAGAAAACGGTCAAATTCCGCATCAAGTCCAAGCTTTTCTGCATTCTTTTGATCATCAAGACGGGCAAGGAGCGCACCTGCGTCGGTACGGTTAGCGATGGCTGTGCCATAAGAAACATCCACATTCTGCACACCGCCGGAAAGATCAGAAAGCCTCTTCATAACGAAGGAGGGCTGCTCACCGCTACAAGAAACCGTTACCGTCTCACGGGCTCCACAGAATACTCCGTAAATATCGGAAAATTCTCCCTGCAGGCCGTCCATTGCGCCGTACTGCAGCGCGATACCAAGCTTACGCAGTTCATTTCGTTCCTGCTCTGTAAGAACGCCGACAGAGCTACCGTACTTCGGAAGACTTCCTTCCGCTGCGCCCAAAACAAAGAGGTGCTTTACCTCCTGGCAGCGCATAGCGTCCATAGGACCTGCCATAACTGCATCCAAAACCGGCGGAATAGTGCCCACATTATACTGGCTCAGAAGCAATGTTAGAAGCCTTGTGAAGGTTTCGCTATCCCACACTGTCTCGCCAAGGGCATCATATAGCTGCTCAAGAGCGGACAGAAGGATATCCCAAAGCTGTCGCATAACCTGAGCATTTCGCAGATCTCCGCTATCTTCCATCTGCCGCGCCAGAGAGTCAAGTCGCTCGGACAAAGAAATATCCTGGAAGAAGCCATAAATGCCCATCACCTGCTGACGCAGATTGGTTGCGTCCCGGAATGTCTTTCGCAGGTTTACAAGAGGCTGCATTGCGGCCTTTCGGGCATTATTCAGCTCGGCAAGGCGCTGCGTAGTCCTGTCATTCCAGATGCCGCCCAGGCCGTCGGGGTGCATCGTCCATTCGCGGTTCCATTCCTCGCCGTTGATTTTCCAAAGGAACACATAGCTTTCAAGATCATCGGCTGTCTTCTGATCTATTGGAGAATACACGGAATTGATATAGCGCAGAATATCCCGCTGCTCAAAGCCACCCAACGCCGCTTCAATAGCGGCGACAAGGGCCACAACAGGCGGTTTCTCCAGAATCGGTTCTGTGCCGGAAATGTAAAATGGGATATCAAATCGCTGAAACACCATATTCATCGCATTGCGGTATGCAGCAGTGTCGCAGCAACCGATACCAATATCCCGGTATCTGCATCCGCTGCGTACAAGCTCCGCGATTCTCTGCGCAGCGGCAACGCACTCGTTATAAACCGAGTCCGTTTGATATGTGGTAAGTCTTCCATCAAGATCCTGGGAATACTCTGTATGCCCTCTGAAAAGACGCTGCCTGATTTGTGAAGTCGGGCATTCATCTTCCTGCTGGTAGCGGATCTCAAAGGGAATATTATTGTCCTTCGCAAAGCGGATCAAATGCGCCGCTGTTTGCCCTGCTCGTTCAAAGGATACATTCTCAGTGCTGGGTTTATCGCAGTTAATACTGATTGTCACCAGGGGGGCATTCAGAAGAATATGTTCCAAAATCGCCATATTCTGCCGAGTAAAATCCGGGAATCCATCAACATAAAACACATGGTCCCGGGCAAACTCGCATTCCTCAAGCTCACCGAGAAGCCAGGTCATTTGGTCTGCAGGGTCCCGCTTGCCTTGAGCGCATATGCCGTCATAAGCATCCAAAAGCAGAGAAAGCTCCTCCAGCTTCTGCGCAAGACTACCCTGGCTTTCCTTGGATGCATGCATAAGATCCTTAGATGTAACACAGCACTGCTTGAACTCATCCACAGCAGAAATAAGACCTGTCAGAAACTCCGGTTTTGTCTCAACTGAAGCGTAAGACTTCAGCTTGCTATGAAGCTGCCGCGCTGCCGATGCCATTGCTGCCAGCTGTCCTGCTTTATCCAGGCAAGGCATAATGCCGTGCTGCGTATATTCGGCTACGCATCGCGTAAGGCGGGTAAAGGAGAGAACCTCCGCAAAGCGGCTTGTGGTGTCCCCTGCCGCCTCGCAGAGACGGCGTTCAATATCGTGGCTGATCAGTTCCGGAACAAGGAGAATCCGGTTTTTCTTTTCCGCCAATACATCCTTAGCAACAAACTCGAGGATCGCATTACGATTTGTGACCCAGTCAGTGCCTAAAATCAGTGTCAGCATACAAACACCTCACATTTCTACCGTAAGGATAAGGCTTTAACAGTCCAACATAGCGGACATTAATAGAAACGCCGCCTATATGAGCACATATAGGCGGTGCTTATGCATTAAACGGGTTTCGCAATATACACCTGGGGATAGTTATCCTTAAGCATATTGCAGATAACTGCACAGCGCTCAAAATCCGGCACCATCGCAAAAACGGCAGAACCGGAGCCGGTCATCTGCTGACCGATGGCACCATAGGTGTTGCAAATAGACTTAATATAATTGAGCTCCAGGTGCTCTTCTGTAACGATGGGATCGAACACATTGTGGACATTCTGCGCGACCTTCAGCAGATCTCCAGCTAAAATGGCAGACTCCATCGCCTGATGATCCGGACGCTTTCCGATCACTCGCTCGTCGATCTTCTTATACAGCTCCGGTGTGGAGGAGGAGAAGTCCGGCTTGCAGACAACAAAGCAGCAATCGGGAATATCCGGTAATTTACGAAGTCTTTCTCCCCTGCCCTCAACAACGCAAGTGCCACCGACAACGCAGAAAGGCACATCGCTGCCGATCAGGGAACCCAGCTCCGCCAAAGCAAAAATAGACAGAGGGTTTCCGTAATGGCGATTAAGCGCACGAAGTACCGCAGCGGCATCCGCGCTGCCGCCGGCAAGACCTGCCTCCATAGGAATCCGCTTTAAGATACGGATCGCAATACCATCGGTCTGCTTTCCAGTCTGCTCAAAGAACACCTTTGCTGCCTTCCAGGCAAGATTTCGTTCATCTGTGGGAATCCCTTCTACGGAGCACTCTAATGTCCAGGGTTTTCCGGTATCCACATCGATTTCCACATCGTCGCGGATGGAGATGGTCTGCATTACAGATTTCAAATCATGGTATCCGTCAGGGCACTTGCCCAACACGTCCAGGGTAAGATTCACTTTTGCAAAAGCGCCTTCATAAAGGGTAGTCATCTGATTTTTCTTCCTTCCAGGTAATATCTCTTTTCGCAGGCATGACCGAGAGAGAACGTCTTTCTCGGCAGCGGCTTTCCGGTCATAATATGCGCAAACATCTCCTTGCGCTCCGGTCTGGGCAGGCGGAAGCCGATCTTGTTTTCGGCATCCGCAAGGTCTTTTACAGTATCGTCACCGTGGACATAGTCGATCTCGCCGGCATTTTCCTTCAGCCAGCTATCCAGGAATTTCTGCAGTGTGGCAACAGGCATTTCACCAGGAACAGCCTTCATCGTAAATACGCCGTTCTTCCCTGCGCTGAACCAAGGGATCTGCGTGCCATTGGAAGCGGAAATCTCTTCCATGTCAACCATCAGTTTCTCAACATTCACATCGGTAAGAAGTCTGTGGATCGGTTCAAACACGATTGCGGGACTGTTGATATTCTCCAGCTCCACAAGGGCATATCGGGAAGGATCGCCTTCCTTATAGTTTTCAGAGTGCTTTCTCTCTTCGTAACAAGTCTTTGCGGTAACGAGGGAATGATTGCCGTCAGAAACTGTATAGTAGTTATCCTTTTCGTAAGCAATCAGCGCCGCGTCGAGGTTTTTTGCGTCCTCACCCGCAACAAGCCAGCCGGTAATATGACCACCGCCAAGCATCAACTCAAAGTCGTACAGCTTGGGAAGGCGGTCCTTCACATCCCCCACAGGCTCAATAACGGTTTTCTTTTCATCGTCACAGAAGAGAATGATATGGCTCAGTTCCAACGGCGCATTTCTACGGATCTTTGCCCGGGGCGGGATGCGCTCCAAAACCGTTTCCTCGGTGGCGCAAAGCTTAATGCCGTCGCTATAAACGTAATCGTAGTCCTCCAGGTCTACCATACCAACGATACCCTGACGGATACTGCCATCAACCAAGGTGCGTTCCACATAAATATAGGCGCTGGGATAGCACTTAAAAGAACCATTGCGTTCGGCATTAGCCATATAGGAGTTAATGCGCGCAACGGTGTTCTCATCGGAGACTCCAAGCTCCGCCTCCGGCAATATCATATGCAAAGACGAAAGATGGTCGGATACCAGCTTTCTGACGTCATTCCAATATCCGATATCGGAGGTATGCTGGTCACAGGCAATGACAGACCATTTTTGCATATCTTCCGTATTCGGCAGCAAAATATCAGCGGGCAAAAAACAACGCTTCATATTTACTCTCCAATCCCTTTGATTATTTTTATATTATAGCACAGCAAGCCTTGTGTTGCAATGAAATTACAATAAATTTTGTATAATCAGAACATAATCGGACAACCTACTGTTACCAATGAAAAAGGAGGTAGCAAAATGGATACGATAGCATTGATCCTCTCCATTATCGGTTCTCTGAACTGGGGCTTGGTGGGACTTTTCAAGTTCGATCTCGTGTCCTGGATCTTTGGTGGACAGGACGCGCTTTTCAGCCGGATCATTTATACCATCATCGCCCTTGCCGGACTTTGGTGTATCACTCTTCTCTTTCGCAAGAACCGCCCCAATGTGGATGGGGAATAAGAAAACGGCAGCATCCATTGGATGCTGCCGATCGATTTATTTAACAATGACTCTGCAGGTGTAGGTCTGTCCGCCGTAGGTTGCAGTAACGTTGGCTTCGCCTGCTGCAACACCGGTAAAGGTATTACCCTCGGAGCTGCAGATGCCCGCGTCGGAGGTAGCCCAGGCGGCTTCAACGGAATTTCCGGAGGAATCCTTCAGCAGGAGTGTGAATGCTTCACCAACGCTGATCGTCACGTCGTTGGTCTGATTCCAAAGCGTGTGCAGCGCGTAATCGCCGTCTACTACAGTGTCGCCGCTGTCTTCTCCCACATTTCCGGTATCTACATCCGCATCACCGCTGTCCTCGCCGATGCCGCCACCGCTGCCAACAACATCTTCATTGATGTTTCCGGCAAAGTTACAGCGGATAATACAGGAGGCCTTCGCGCCCTCGTACTCTGCGTAGACGGTGGTGGTGCCCTTGCCTACTGCGGTAACAGTACCCTTCTCGAACTTTGCAATGCTCTCGTCCTCAGAAGACCAGGTAATGTCGGACAGAGGTACGCTGCCGCTATAGAGTACCCAGGTATCGTCCTGCGCAGTAAAGGTAATGTCCTTACGGTTGAGCATAAACTCCGTTTTTTCGGTAGTTTCGTCAGTTGTCTCGTCCGTGGTCTCGTCGGTAGTTGCCTCTGTGGTCTCGTCAGAAGTGGCCTCAGTGGTATCTTCGGTAGATTCTTCAATCTCGCAGATTACGGTAAGGGTTGCGCTTGCGTTGCCGCACTGGACCGTAATGGTCGTCTCGCCGGCACCGACAGCCACAACCTTGCCCTGCTGATTGACCTTCGCAACAGCGGTGTCCGCAGAGGTAAAGGTAACCGTATCGGTGGTATCTGCGGGAGTAAGCGTTGCGTAGATCATCTTTGCATCGCCGGAATTATTGAAGGAGACAGTCGTAACATCCAGTTCAACACCGGTACAAGCAATGACCTGCTGCTCTACGCCGGGCTTATCCTTGTTGCCGGTAATATAGTCCAGCGGGAAGAAGAACTTAACCACAACATACGCAACCACCGCGATGATGGCAAGCATCAAAACGACGGCAGTAATCACCAAACCCTTGCCGCTGGATTCCTTCTCTACTGTTTCTTCTACAACAGGTGCGACCTCAGCAGGCTTTCCGGCACTGCGGTTACGCTTGCGGACATTTGCCTTGGAAAAACGACCGCCCTTAACGTATGTATAACCGGTCTCAACTGCGGTATCCGTTTCTACGGAGGTTGCATCCGCAGGCCGGACGCAGCCACAGATGGGACATTGATTTGCGGTTTCCGGGTAAGAAGTACCGCAAACTTCACAAATAATCTTACTCATGATTTTCCTCCTCATAGGCGCACCTGGCGTACGCCGTAGCTTTCCCGGTGATTATATCATTTATTGCTGAATAAAACAACTACAAACCTGTTGCTTTTTTGTAAAATTTATTTTATTATGTAGGGGTGAATGTAAAGGAGGCGATTTCGTGTCTGAGCTGAAGCAAATTTCGCCAATGTTAGACAATTTTATGATCGGTGATGCGATCAGCGAACACCACGGCGTTCGCTGCTACCCCGCCATGCGGGAGGAAACCGATGAAAAATACATAATCAAAGTTATCTCTCACCCCTCTTCCGAAGCAAAGCTCGACGCTCTGCTGATCACCGGAGTTTATCCAGATGAGGCATCTGCAATGCGCTACTTTAAGGAGCTGTCCGACGGAGTTATTGCAGAAGTAGATGTTCTTCGTCAGCTTTCCGAATTGGAAGGTTTTCTTCCCTATGAATCCTATCAACAGGACCTCTCCGAGGACGAAAAACGCCTGGACGTATATCTTCTCGGAAGCTATAAGCGCACTCTTACCCGTCAGTTCAGCTCCGCTCCTCTGACACATTTAGGTGCGATCAATCTCGGTCTTGATCTGTGTGCGGCTCTGACTGTAGCCCGCCGTGCAGGTTACTTGTATGTTGACCTGAAGCCCAATAACATCTATATCACCGACGAAGGTGTCTATAAGGTTGGTGACATTGGTTTTCTGCGTCTGGATAGCCTCAAATACGCATCTCTGCCGGAGATGTACCTCAGCGAGTATACTGCACCCGAGGTCACCGACGCATACAGCGCCCTTAACGAGACCCTGGATGTCTATGCCGTCGGCTTGATCCTTTACCAGGCATACAACGGCGGTCAGCTTCCCACGGCAGAGGAAAACGAATCTCTGCAAGCTCCCGCTTACGCAGACTATGAAATGTCCGAGATCATTATGAAGGCCATTGCAAAGGATCCTGCCGATCGCTGGCAGGCACCTGTTGAGATTGGTCAGGCATTGGTCAGCTATATGCAGCGTAACGGCGCAAACGATACGCCCATCGTTCCTCCCGCACCCGTAATTGAAGAAGCGGAAGAGGAAATTGACGAAGTCGTTGAGGAAACTGAAAACGCAGATGTAGCTGTAGATGACGTAGCTGAAGAAACAGTTGCGGCAGATACCGAACCTGCTGAAGAAACTACTGAAGTTGCGGATGATGCCGGAGAAGCGCCGCAAGATGACGCGGCAGCTCCGGAAGAGGAAGATTTCGAGAATCTCTCCTTCTTAGATGATGTATACGCCGACGAAGCAGATCTTACCGAAGAAGAGCTGTCCTACGAACAGCTTTCCGATGATCTGACAGAGATTCTTGAGCAGGCGGATGATCTGGCTGCCCATGAAGTTCCCGAACCTGTGGTCGCACCCGAACCCATCGAGGTTCCCATTCCCGAACCGATCCAGGTTGATGAGGAGACTGTTGAAGACGGCGCTGTTGAAGAAGAAAAGGACGAAGAGACTCCTCCCAAAAAGAAGTCCCACTGGCTTAGAAACAGTGTGATCATCCTGGCGATCCTGGCAATTCTTGCCGGTGGTATTACCCTGTTCCTGCAGTACTACTTTGTACCGATCGACAATATCCGCCTGGAAGGCAGTGAGGATTCTCTGACCGTATATGTGGATTCTCAAATCGACGAGTCCCTGCTGGAGGTTATCTGTTCCGATCCTCACGGCAACCGCATTCCCGCGCCTGTCAAAAATGGCAAAGCGGTCTTTGAAAACCTTATCCCCAACACAGCATATAATGTCAAAGTCGTCATCAACGGCTTCCACAAGATCACCGGCGACTCCTCCACCGCGTACTCCACCCCTGTGCAGACAAACATTCTGCAGTTCAGCGGTGTAACCGGCGCGTCTGCCGGTACTATCATTCTCGGCTTCAACATTGACGGTCCCGACTCCGATCAGTGGACAGTCACCTACAACGCGGAGGATGAACCGGAACAGACAGTTACCTTCCCCTCTCATATGATCACTCTGGAAGGTTTCACTGTCGGTAAGGAATACACTTTCCGCCTTGCGCCGGTTGACGATCTGTACATCTCCGGTCAGCAGGAGATCAAGGTCCTCGCAAGCGAGCTTATCTACGCCGAGAACCTAATGGTTCAGAGCCTGGAGGACGGCAAACTGACCGCCACCTGGACAGCGCCTGTCGATGTAAGTGTTGATAGCTGGACAGTGCGTTGCTATAACGAAGCCGGGTACGATAAGACCTTGGTTGTAAACGACACAACCGTTACCTTTGAGGAAGTTGACGAAAAAGCCGCTTACTCCATCGAGGTCATCGCCGCAGGTATGAGCGTTAGCCAGAGAGTATTTGTGACGGAGAATTCCACCATTCTTTCCGATTTCCAGGTCAAGGAAGAAGGTCAGTCCTTATCACTTTCCTGGAGCTGCAATAAGTCCGTTCCGGAAAATGGCTGGATCGTCCGTTACAGTGTGGACGGTCATATGATCCCCACACCGATCTACTGCAGTGAAAACTCCACTGTGCTCCGCCCTCTGGTGCCTGGCTGCAAGTATTCCATTACTGTGGAGAGTGCTTCCGGTGGAGATGTAATTGGAACACCTATCACCTATGAAACTGCCGAGGCAGAAGCTTTTAAGTGCTCCTACGATGGTTATGATGTGACAGCTGAGAATATGGAGTTTTTGATGTGTAAAACGCCTCCCTATCCCGGCTGGAATCGCTACTACCTAGCATCATCCGATTACACTACCACATTCTACTCCGGTCAGAACGCCTCCTTTCTCGTCCATTTAGACACCGCTTATGGCGTTTCTTACGACGAAATGACCATTGTTTTTGTGATTCGTAGAGAAGGCGCTCCTGTCAGCATCTCTTCCATTACTGACACATGGGCAAACCTCTGGTATCTCAATTACTGTGAGCTGGATATTCCCGCGATCCCTCATGAGGCTGGCGAATACACCATCGATATTTACTTCGACGGCGCGCTGGCAGGCAGTGCGACATTCACTGTAATCGAATAACTTAACGGCTGCATCCATTGGTGCAGCCGTTTTTCTTGCTTTTCTGCAATAATTTTTCATTTTCCACTTGAAATGTACATCTGTCCGTGGTATAGTATACGAAACCAATTATTCGGAGGCCAATTATGGTCAACAACACCTTTGCAGCACAGTTCTACTTTAGCTACTATTACTTTTTTAACGACAAAAAGTAATGGCGATTTGTGTTGCACATAATTGGGTAACCCGTAATTTCAGCGCTGCACAGAATCGTACCTGTGCAGCGTTATTTTTTTAGGAGTGATGATCCATGATCGCCGTTTTAAAACGAGGAACTACACCGGAGCAAACCGCCCATTTGCTTAACTGGCTTAAGAATATGAATTTGGATGTCCATGTGTCCGAGGGCGCAGAATTTACAATTTTGGGGTTGGTTGGTGACACCAGCCGTGTAGATATGGAGCTTCTCAGCAGTCTGGAGATCGTGGAAAGCGTGAAGCGTGTGTCTGAACCCTTCAAGCAGGCAAACCGTAAGTTCCATCCCAATGATTCTATCATCCGCGCAGGGAATGTGCAGATCGGCGGTGGCTATTTTGCAATGATCGCAGGTCCTTGTTCTGTTGAAAGTGAGAGTCAAATTGTTGATGTAGCGAAGTCTGTTAAAGACGGTGGCGCGGATATTCTCCGCGGTGGTGCGTTTAAGCCCCGTACCTCCCCCTACGCTTTCCAGGGACTTAAGGATGAGGGTATCCGTCTGCTTTTAGAGGCAAAGAAAGCAACGGGACTTCCGATTATCACTGAAATTATGAATATCCGTACCTTAGATCTTTTCGAAGATGTGGATATCATCCAGGTGGGCGCCCGGAATATGCAGAATTTTGACCTTCTGCAGGAACTTGGTAAAACTGATAAGCCTATTCTTCTCAAGCGTGGGCTTGCAAACACGCTGCAGGAGCTGCTGATGAGCGCGGAGTACATTATGAGTGAGGGTAATGAAAATATCATCCTCTGTGAGCGCGGTATCCGCACCTACGAAACCTACACCAGAAATACCCTGGATCTTTCCGCGATTCCCATTCTCCATGAACTGACCCACCTGCCGGTAGTCGTGGATCCCAGCCATGCAACAGGACGCAGCGCTCTCGTTCCCTCGATGGCCCTGGCAGCAGCAGCCGCCGGTGCGGACGGCATCATGCTGGAAGTTCATAACGATCCCGCCCACGCTCTGTGCGACGGCGCTCAGTCCCTGACCCCAGAGCAGTTTACACAGCTGAATTACTCCGTTCGCAAGATCCGGGAGGCATTGCAATGAAGGTTGGTGTTGTAGGACTTGGTCTCATTGGCGGTTCTCTCGCCCGTGCTTACGCAAAAAATGGATACACGGTTTATGCAAAAGAAGCTGATGCAAGTATTCTTTCCTTTGCACAGCTTGCAGGGGTGGTTAGCGATGAACTTAACGCGAAAAACATTCCTGAATGCGACCTGATCCTTCTTGCGATTTACAGCGCTGCCTCTATAAAGTGGTTGGCGGAAAACGCGCCCAACATATCCAAAGAAACCCTTGTTATGGATTGCTGCGGTATCAAAACCGATGTATGCGAAAAGTGCTTTCCCCTGGCGGAGCAATACGGCTTTACTTTCGTAGGCGGTCACCCTATGGCCGGCTCTCATTTCTCCGGTTTTAAGTACAGCCGCTCCAACCTCTTCCAGGGCGCACCCATGGTTCTCGTGCCGCCCCGGTATGACGATCCGGAGCTTTTTCAGAGGGCAGAAGATGCGCTGGCGCCTTGTAATTTTGGTTCTTTCTCCTTTACAACCGCCGAGGAACACGACAAGATGATCGCATTTACTTCCCAAATGCCCCACATCGTAAGTAACGCATACATCAAGTCACCCACTGCAAAGAGTCACAAAGGCTTTTCCGCCGGCAGCTATAAGGATCTTACACGCGTTGCCTGGCTTAACCCTGAAATGTGGGCGGAGCTCTTCCTATCCAACAAAGAAAATGTCCTCAACGAGCTTGATTTCTACATTGAAAGTCTTAGCGCATACCGTGATGCGATTAAAATGGAAGATGAGCAACATTTGATCGCCCTGCTTGCAGAGGGCAAGAAGTGTAAAGAAGAGGTGGACGGATGAAAACCGTATCCGTAAATGCATCCCGCAAATATGATATTCTTATCGGTAAGGGCCTTTTACACTACGCGGGCGAACTGATTCAAAAGATCCATAGGCCTTGCAAGGCAGTTATTATCAGCGATAGTAATGTTGCGCCCTTGTACGAAAACCGTTTAAAAGAGAGTCTTTCCGGCTGCGGATACACCGTTCTTTCTTTCGTATTTCCCGCCGGTGAGGGCAGCAAGAATATGGCTACCTTCTCTGAGATCGTAAACTTTCTTGCGAAGAACAAGGTCACTCGTTCCGACCTTCTCATTGCTTTAGGCGGTGGCGTTGTTGGTGACATTACCGGCTTTGCTGCAGCCTGTTATCTTCGTGGAATTCCCTTTGTTCAGATCCCCACTTCCCTGCTGGCTATGGTTGACTCCTCTGTTGGCGGAAAAACAGCCATCGACCTTCCCGCAGGCAAGAACCTGGTTGGCGCGTTTTATCAACCGTCTTTGGTGATCTGCGATACAGATACCTTAGAAACGGTGCCGGAAGACATTTTCCGGGACGGTTGCGCCGAGGTAATTAAATACGGTGTACTGTTCGATAAAGAGCTCTTCTGCAAGCTGCTGACCGAAGGACTTGCCTTTGACCGCGAGGAAGTAATCTTCCGCTGCGTGGAGCTGAAGCGGGATGTTGTCCAGGAAGACGAATTTGACACCGGCAAACGCCAGCTGTTGAACCTCGGTCATACCGTTGGACACGCTATTGAAAAGCTAAGCAACCTCACTGTCTCACACGGACAGGCAGTTGCGATCGGTATGGCAATCATCGCGAAGTGCGCTGAAGAGACGGCATCTTGCGAGATTGGAACATACAAGCAGGTATACGATGTACTGCGCAAGTTCTCTCTCCCGACGGAAACAACATTCGACGAAGAGGCACTTTGCAATGCTATGCTTAGCGACAAAAAACGCTTTGGCGGTACAGTCAACCTCATCGTTCCAAATGCAATTGCCAACTGCACGATCCGCCCCACAGATGTTACACAGCTAAAATCCTTTATAAAGGCAGGTCTTTAAGATGGACATACTCATTCACCCCGGTCATCTTCGGGGGAATGTAAACGCAATACCGTCCAAATCCCACGCCCACAGAGTCCTCATCTGCGCTGCGTTTTCGGACAAGCCTACGAGAATTCTTTGCCCTCAGCGCAACCGCGATATTGACGCTACCATTGACTGTTTGGTAGCGCTGGGCGCAAAGATCGATACGGATGCTGACGGATTTACCGTTATGCCCATTACGGAATTTCCGGAGACTGCAACCTTAGATTGCTGCGAAAGCGGCTCTACGCTGCGCTTTATGCTGCCTGTGGTTGGCGCAATGGGTGTTGACGCCACCTTTTTGCTTGCCGGACGGCTTCCTGAGCGACCTCTGTCCCCTCTTTGGGAGGAGATGGAGCGTATGGGTTGCAAACTTTCCCGCCCCACTGCGACCACTGTACGCTGCCAGGGGAAGCTGCAAAGTGGTAAATACTCCATTGCCGGCAACGTTTCCAGTCAATTTATCTCCGGTCTGCTGTTCGCACTTCCTTTGATCAAAGGCGATTATGACCTGGAGATCACCGGGAAACTGGAATCTGCCCCTTATGTGGATATGACAATGCATGTACTCAATGACTTTGGTAACTTTTATCCCTTCCGCTCCCCCGGTACGGTCCGTGTTGAAGGAGATTGGAGTAACGCTGCATTTTTCCTTACCGCAAAGGCGCTGGGAAATGATGTTGATGTTTCCGGACTTGATCATAACTCTAACCAAGGCGACAAGGAGATATGCAAACATTTGGATTCGCTGAAGACCGGTTTTGCGACCATCAGCGCCGCAGATATTCCTGATCTTGTTCCCATTATGGCGGTATTTGCAGCATATAACCACGGTGGCTGCTTTAGAGATATCGCAAGACTTCGCATCAAGGAGTCGGATCGTGTCGCGTCCGTATGCAATATGCTTAAGGCATTGGGCGCTAAGACGGAAGCCAGCGAAAATGAACTCACAGTATATTCGGCGCCGCTTCAAGGCGGAACAGTGGATGCCGCCGGAGACCACCGCATTGCAATGGCGGCTGCAATTGCCGCTACAAAGGCATCGTCAGATGTTCTTATTCTCGGCGCAAGCTGCGTCAGCAAATCCTACCCGACCTTCTGGGAGGAATATCGCAGATTAGGAGGAAATTATGAGCAGTACATACGGTAAAACTCTCAAGCTGTCCATATTCGGTCAGTCCCACGGCGTTGCCATCGGTATGACCCTGGACGGTTTTCCCGCCGGCATGAAGGTGGATGAGGAAAAACTGCAGGAATTTCTTAGTCGGCGTGCTCCTGGGCAGCATAGCTACTCCACCCCACGTAAGGAAGCCGATGCTCCTAAGTTTCTCTCCGGAATCGTAGACGGCTTTACTTGCGGCGCACCCATTGCCGCGATCATTGAAAATACAAATACACGCTCCAAGGACTACAACAATCTTAAGGACTGTCCCCGTCCCGGTCATGCGGACCTTACCGCTCAGCTGAAATACAACGGCTTTCAGGACGTAGCCGGCGGCGGTCATTTCTCCGGACGCTTAACTGCTCCTCTTTGTATCGCTGGCGGTCTTTGCAAACAGTGGCTTGAAGAAAAAGGAATCCGCATTGCCGCTCACATCGTAGCAATTGGCGGAACTGTTGACGAGCCGGTTTACCTGGATTGGGTGAATCCGGACTTTGACAGCATTGGTAAAGACTTCCCAGTGCTGAATCCGGAGTCCGGTAAAAAGATGCAGGAAACCATTGCAAAAGCTGCCGCAATGGGTGACAGCGTCGGCGGTCTCATTGAGTGTATTGCCACAGGGCTTCCGGCAGGAATCGGTAGTCCCATGTTTGACGGCATTGAAAGCAAGATCGCTCAGATCGTATACGGTATTCCCGCCGTCAAAGGTCTTGACTTTGGAAGCGGATTCTCCGGTGCCTATATGCTGGGCAGTGAAAATAATGACGAATACACCGTCCGTGACGGAAAAATCGTCACAAAGACAAACAATTCCGGCGGTATCTTAGGCGGCATTACAAACGGTATGCCCATTGTTTTCCAGGTCGCTATTAAGCCCACACCGTCCATTTCCAGGGAGCAGCAGACTGTCCGGCTCAGCACCATGGAGGAGGAAAAGCTCTCCGTGTGCGGTCGCCACGACCCCTGTATCGTACCCCGCGCCGTGCCGGTGATTGAAGCTGCCGCAGCCATTGCGCTGATGGACGCAATGTTATCCAATGTTTAGGAGGAACCATTATGGACCTTAAGGATTTAAGAAATCAAATCGACGGAGTTGACGATGAGCTTGTTCGTCTGTTTGTTAAGCGCATGGAGCTTTCTGCCCAAGTTGCAGATTATAAGAAAGAAAATAAGCTTCCTATTTTTGTTCCCGCCCGTGAACGGGAGATCCTGCAGGAAGTTGCAAAAAAAGCAGGACCGGAAATGGATAACTACGCCCGTGTGCTCTACTCTATGCTCTTTGAACTGAGCCGCAGCTATCAGAGCAAGCGCACTAAGGAGCTGACAGAGCTTTACCATAAGATCACGGATTCCATCGAGAATACGCCAAAGCTATTCCCCCAGGCGCCTATGGTTGCCTGCCAGGGTGTAGAGGGTGCCTACTCTCAAATCGCCTGTGAGAAGATCTTCAAGAATCCCATGATCATGTACTTTAAGAATTTTGACGGCGTGTTTTCTGCCATCGAAAAGGGTCTGTGCCAGTACGGTATTCTGCCCATTGAAAACTCTACCGCAGGTTCTGTAAAGAAAGTATACGACCTGATGATCCGCCACAATTTCTCCATCGTTCGCACCTTCCGTATGAAGGTTGACCACTGTCTGCTTGCCAAACCCGGTACAGATCTTGCAAATATTAAGGAGATCTATTCCCACGAGCAAGCCATCAACCAGTGCTCTGACTACCTTAAGAACTTCCCCGGCGTTCATGTGATCCCCGTTGAAAACACCGCTGTTGCCGCAAGAATGGTAGCTTCCTCTGACAGAAATGATGTTGCCGCCATCTCCAGCCACAACTGCCAGGAGCTTTACGGACTTAACTGCATCGCGGATTCTATTCAGGATAAGGGCAATAACCGTACCCGTTTTATCTGTATCAGCAAGAACCTGGAGATTTATCCCGGTTCCGATAAGACCAGCATTATGATGGTGCTCAATCACAAACCCGGCGCGCTCTACAAGGTACTTGCAAGAATGTATGTTCTGGGTATCAATGTGATCAAACTGGAATCCCGTCCCATTCCCGACCGGGACTTTGAGTTTATGTTCTACTTCGACCTGGAGACCTCCATATACTCCCAGGAGTTTGTGCAGCTCATGTGCGAGCTGGACGATCTTTGTGAGGAATTTAAGTACCTGGGCAGCTACACTGAGGTGGTTTGATGAAATGCGGACTATTGGGCGGTAAGCTGGGGCACAGCTACTCCCCTTTTATCCATCGCCACTTGGGAGATTACTCCTACGATCTCTTCGAGAAGACACCGGAAGAGCTTGGTAGTTTTCTTAAAAGTGAAGACTTTACCGGTCTAAATGTAACCATCCCTTACAAGAAATCTGTCATTACCTACTGCTCAGAGCTATCCGAGTGTGCAAGAAATCTTGGAGCTGTAAATACCATCGTGCGCAGAGCGGACGGCAGTTTGATCGGTCATAATACGGACTACTTCGGTTTTACATCTATGGTGGAGCGCTCCGGCATCGACATCACCGGAAAGAAAGCGCTGGTGCTCGGTAGTGGCGGAGCGTCCGCTACCGCTAAGGCGGTTCTTGAGGAAAAAGGCGCGAATGTAGTAGTGATCTCCCGGCAAGGTGAAAATAACTACGACAACATTTACATTCACGCGGATGCCGCGTTAATCGTCAACGCAACGCCGGTGGGCATGTATCCGAATAATGGGGCTTCTCCCCTGTCCCTGGACGGTTTCCCAAAGCTGGAAGGCGTGTTGGACCTTATTTATAATCCTGCGCGCACTGCGCTGTTGCTTGATGCGGAAAAGCGGGGTCTTGTAGCGCAGAACGGCCTTTGGATGTTGGTTGCCCAGGCATGGGAAAGTGCTCAGTGGTTTACCGGCAAAGAGCTCTCCGAAGACCTGATTCCCTCTATCCATCAAGCACTTAAAAAGCAGATGGAAAATATCATTCTCATTGGTATGCCTGGTTGCGGAAAGTCCACAATCGGAAAGCTGCTCGCCCAAAAGCTCGACAAGGCGTTCGTCGATGCTGACGCGGTAATCTGTGAGTTGGCTGGAAAAACCATTCCGGAAATATTTGAAGAATCCGGCGAAGAAGGTTTCCGCAAGATTGAAACGGCAGCATTGGAAAGAATCGGCAAATTGTCCGGAGTTGTGATTGCAACCGGCGGCGGCTGTGTGACAAGGGAAGAAAACTATCCCCTCTTGCATCAAAACGGCACTATCTTCTATCTAAGAAGAGATATCTGCGATCTTCCCACAGACGGAAGACCCCTCTCCAAGTCCGGAAAACTCGCGGAAATGTTCCGTATACGAAATCCTCTGTACGAACAGTTTTCAGACCATATCATTGATAACAACGCATCCCCGGAATCGGCTGTGAATGCCATAGGAAAGTTTGAGGAATGATTATGAAAATTTTAGTCATCAACGGACCGAACATCAATATGCTTGGCATCCGTGAGCCTGCGATTTACGGCTCCAATAATTTCCAGGCGCTGCTGAATCTCCTGGATCAAACCGCTCAGGAGCTGTGCATCAGCGTTGAGCAGTATCAGTCCAATCACGAGGGCGATCTTGTGGATACGATCCAAGCAGCATATGGAGTATACGACGGCATTGTGATCAATCCCGCCGCATATACACATACCTCTATTGCGATCCTGGATGCGCTGAAAGCCGTAGGAATCCCCACGGTGGAAGTTCATATCTCCGATGTCGCATCCCGCGAAGATTTCCGGCAGATCTCCTACGCGGGTCTTGCCTGTGAAAAGACGATCAAGGGACAAGGCATTGACGGCTACCGTCAGGCGATCTGCTACCTAACCGAAAAATACGCTAAATAAAAGGAAACGCTCTATGAATGTCTTCATAGAGCGTTTTACATTACACCTTTTCCGGTGCTTTCTCTTCAATATGGATACTCACACCGTTTACTTCCACATTCTCGTCGGCGCAGATCATAATATAGGGTACGCCGCCGATGATTCGTGTTTCGACAAGGTCTGTGCGCTGGGGATTGACCTGGATCACCACATCCGGGGTAGTTACCTCAAACTTGCGGTTATTGATGATGTTCTTGGGATGCAGCAGCGCGTCTGTACCGAAAACCTCGTCAAAGTCCACACTGAACTTTGCAAGTCCTTTTTCAGATACGCCGCAACCGGCTAAGGTATCCTTAACCTGGTCCTTTGAGATAAGCAAGGGGTCAGCAACCTTACTCTCCTTATGCATCTCGATGCACTCGCTGATCTGCTCGTGGACCGTCTGCATAACATCCATGCTGCACTCATCGTCCAGCGTGCGGGTCAGCAATGCTTCAAAACTTGTTTTCTGCTCCGCCGCAGGCATCGGACCGGGGATATTGAAAAGGCTATCCAAGAACGCCTGGTGGATCTCCTTTTGGCTACGGGTATAGAAAAGCACATTATAGATATTTGTTGCCCGGTTATCAAAACACGGGAACAAAAATCCAAGCTCCGGTGCGACTGCTACATTGACAGCGCCGCCTGTAGAGAACATCTTCTCCTGGGAATCGTACTGCAGCGTTGTCTTGGAGAGCTTTACCGGACAAATAGCGCAGAGGATATAGGTATAGGTCTCCTCGGATGCATCCGTCTGGGTCTCGCCGTCCTTACTCTTAAAGGGAACATCGTAGCTGTCGCATCCCATAAGGATCAAATAGCCGTCGTCCATCGTTACGGAATCAATCACCTTGCGATAAAAGGTCATTCGCAGCTCATCGTCCGCAAGACGGGATGCCCGCAGGTCCATTAAAAGCTTGTGCTCCGGGGAGCTTGCCACCTGGCTTGTTTTAAAAGCAAGGTCTATAAGATTTCTGCCGATACCACCGGACAGAACGCGCTTGAGTTTCCCGAAGTACTCATCGGATTCATTTTCCGGCATCATGGCAACACTCTTTTGGAATTCGGAAACGATCTCCTTTTGCGCGTTTACATAGCAGCCGTATAGCTTTGTAATATTCGTGCGATCCCGGCGGACTCTCCGGCGGATCTCGCCTACTTCTTTGATGTTCATAATTTACCTCAATGTAATTTCATAGGAAAAGTGCGTGCTGATTGCACGCACTTTCTCTTAGTCCCAAAGACATTTCCAATTCTGGATAAAGTACTCCACACCGGAATACAGAGTAGTAACCACGATCACTGCAGTGACTAAAACGGACAGCCAGCCCACAGAAGGAAACGCCATCATGACGCAAAGACCGATCATTGTACTGGCGGTCTTTACTTTGCCACTCCATCCGGCCGCGATCACTTTGCCCTTACCTACTGCCACAAGACGCAGACCGGTCACCGCAAACTCACGGGTCAGCACCAGCATCAATGCCCAAGCGGTGAAGCTACCCCACATACAGAACATGGTCATAGCTGCAATGGTCAGCAGCTTATCCGCCAAAGGATCCAGGAACTTTCCAAAGTCGCTGACCTGCTCATACTTTCTTGCGATATAGCCGTCAACATAGTCCGTCAGGCTCGCGATGATAAATACCGCCAGGGAGATCCACATCCAAATATTGGGCTGACCTCCGCTAAGGTACATAAAGAGCATATATACCGGAATAAACGCCACCCGGAGAAGAGTGATCTTACTTGCAGTTGTCATATTCATTCCTCCACTAAATAACCGGTGAGTTCACCGTCGATTACGCCGTCGATACAGACCTTTACAAATCTGCCCTCGACCAGCGCCTCCTCAGACGCGATCCAAACCCGTCCGTCAATCTCCGGGGAATCTGCATAGGTTCTGCCGAAGAATTGTTCATAATCTTCATCATAGCCGTCAACAAGGATATCCAAAGACTTACCGATAAAGGATGCGTTGTAGTCATCCATAATATCAGATTGGATCATTTCGATCTGCTGGGCTCGGCTCTGGGCGATTTCCGAATCCGGGAAATCCATTTCTGCGGCGGGGGTACCCTCCTCCGGCGAGAACGGGAACGCGCCTACACGCTCCAAACGCATCTCACGCAGGAACTGGCACAGCTCCTCAAATTCCTCCTCGCCCTCACCGGGAAGTCCGGTGATCACGCTGGTACGCAGGACAAGACCGGGAATATTTTCTCTAAGCTTCGTAAACAGCTGGCGAAGGAACGTGCCGTCGCCGCGGCGGTTCATGAGCTTTAATATCTTATCGTTGCAGTGCTGGATGGGAATATCCAGGTACTTTACGATCTTAGGCTCACGGGCAATGACCTCAATGAGAGCATCGTCGATCTCATCGGGGTAAACGTAGTGAATACGCACCCACTGGATACCATCGATCTTGCAAAGCTCCGTGAGAAGCTCCGGAAGCCGCCGCTTATGGCCGGGTAGATCCGTGCCGTAACCGCTGTGATCCTGAGCAACTACGATCAGCTCCTTGATGCCGTTTGCAGCCAAAACTCTTGCTTCATAAAGCACATCATCCATCTGTCTGCTGCGAAACTTTCCGCGCAGATAAGGGATGATGCAGTAGGAGCAGCGATTGTCACAGCCCTCTGCGATCTTTATGTAGGCATAATGCTCGGGAGTGGTCAAGACACGGCCGGTTTCCTCTTCGGGGGCATCGATAGAGCCAAATTCTTCGACCATTTCTCCATTTAAGAGCTTCTCAATGGCAGGAACAATTTCCGTGTAGCTGCCGGTACCGAGAACGCCGTCTACTTCGGGCATCTCGTTTATGATCTCCTGCTGATAGCGCTGGGAAAGGCAGCCGGTGACAAGGATCTTTCCAACAAGCCCCTGATCCTTCAGCGCTGCAGCTTGCAGAATGTGGTCGATCGCCTCAGATTTTGCGGAATCGATGAAGCCGCAAGTATTGATCACCACCACATCGCTGCCAACCACCTCCGGGAACACCTGATGTCCTGCCTCCTGGACACGGAACATCATCCGCTCACAATCCACCTGGTTTTTGGCGCAGCCAAGGGATATAAATCCAATATTTGCCATTATTCATCCTCCCAGGTTTCGTTATCGGATGTAAACTGCTGCATTGCAGCGCGGATATCACCGTAGCTGTGTCCCCGCTGAATCAGCGCGTTTGTGACCTTCTGCACATCTTTCCGGTCAAACTTTCTTGGCAGCTTACTATTTATAAAGTCAATAATGTGCTCCGTTTGGTCGGGATACTCACGAAGAACTTCATCCCAGCAATCCTTCGGGATCTGCTTTTCAAAAAGCGCCTGCTTTGCCCGGGCGATGCCATAGCCCTTGGCGGCGCACTTACGGACGATCTGGTCTGCAGTTCTGCGGTCATCTATGAGGTTCAGCTCACACATCCACTCGACTGCGGCCTTTGCGCACTCCGGATCCTCACCTTTATGGATGAGCCGCTGCTCTAAATCCCGCTTGGATACAGAGGACGCGGACACGATACGAACGGCCCGCATCCGGGCGGACATCTGCGCAGCGGCGCCCATGAGCTTTTCCTGCTCCTCTTCCGACAGCTCCAACCCCGCATACAGACCAAAATCCTGGATGGTCTGCTTATAAAGGCGCATAGTACTCCCGTCTTCAAAACGCATGGAATATCGCCCGGATCTGTCCGGCTGGGATGCCAACCACTCAATCTTCATCGTTAAAATCATCTGCGCTGATGGCAATGGGGCGCTCTGCCGCTCTTGCAGGAGCCTTAGGTGCGCCGCCGCTCAGCTTCCAAAGGTTTTCACGAACTTCTGCCTCGACCTTTTCCGCAAGGTCGGGATTTGCAATCAAAAATGCCTTTACGCTGTCCTTGCCCTGGCCGATACGCTCATCGCCCATGCTGAACCAGCTGCCGCTCTTCTGCACGATCTCCAGTTGCACGGCAAGATCGATAAGCTCGCTCCACTTGCTGATGCCTTCGCCATACATAATATCAAAGTGTGCTTCACGGAAAGGAGGCGCGACCTTATTCTTCACGACCTTAACGCGGGTCTTGTTGCCGATCACATTGCCACCTTCCTTGATGGCTTCCACTCTACGCACATCCAAACGAACAGAAGAATAGAACTTCAGCGCGTTACCGCCGGTGGTGGTCTCGGGGTTACCGTACATAACGCCGATCTTCATACGCAGCTGGTTAATGAAGATAACCACACAGTTGGTCTTTGCGATGGTGCCGGCAAGCTTACGCAGCGCCTGGGACATCAGACGAGCCTGCAAACCAACAAAAGTATCGCCCATCTCGCCTTCAATTTCCTGCTTGGGAACCAGCGCCGCAACAGAGTCCACAACCACTGCATCCACAGCGCCGGAACGGACCAGGGCATCGGTAATTTCCAGTGCCTGTTCGCCGGTATCAGGCTGGGAGACCAGCATGCTGTCGGTATCAACGCCCAGGGCTGCTG
>JAZSAB010000081.1:0-5176 GCA_045601675.1 Faecousia sp. | reverse complement strand
ATCGTTATGACCTCCAATGCCGGCTCGGAAGGCAGAGTGGGTGGTGTCGGCTTCGGCAGAACCCAGCAGGACCAGGTCGCCGAGCGCACTATGAAGGCACTGAAAGAGTTCCTCCGACCGGAATTCTTGAACCGTGTGGATGAGATCATCACATTCAACCACCTCAGTGAAGAGAATTTCCTGGCTATTGCGGACATTATGCTCCGTGAACTGAAGGAAAGCTTAGAGCTGCGAGAGCTGACCCTTACCTGGGACGAGGAGATCCGTAAGTATCTGGTGGAGAAGGCCTACTCCGTCACCTATGGCGCGAGAAATCTCCGCCGCACCATTCAGCGGGAACTGGAAGACCCCATTTCCCAGCGCATTATCGAGTCCTTCGAGGCGCCTATTTCCAGCCTGCACATCCACGTGGAGGACGGAAACATCCGCGTTAGCGCACAGTAACTGAAATCCCGGTGGATATCCACCGGGATTTTTTGTATGGAGCAGGGAAGATGAGGAAATACTCTTACCAAGAGGTGGTAAAAATGGTAAAAGGTATTTCCCGGCAGGTCATCGTCGTAGAGTCGCCGGACAGAAAACTCTTCGAGCAGGCGATCTTTATTCTAAGCGACAGCGCCCTGCGGGACGGTGGCATCACAGACGAAAAGCTCCTAAAGGAGGCAAAAGAGCTCATGAATCAAGCGTCGCCTCATAAAAAACGACACCTGCGTTTTTACGGACCTGCCTGGGCGTGTGCCGGGGCTCTGGTCACGGCATTTATATGGATTGTATCATCCGCACTTTAGCTTGCGCTTCCCAAAAACCTGTGCTATAATCACCGGGAAAAGGACGGTGATAAAATGCGCATCGGCAATTTAGAAGTGAACAACCCGCTGATCTTAGGGCCTATGGCAGGTGTGACGGATTGGGCGTTTCGCACGGTATGTGCCGAGCTTGGCGCAAATATCACCGTTACGGAAATGGTTTCTTCCCGGGCGCTTGTTTATAAGGATAAGAAGAGCGCAGCGCTACTGCGTAAAAATGAGGGCAGCATCTGCGGCGCCCAGATCTTCGGCAATGACCCTGAGATTATGGCGCAGGCAGCCCAGCTTGCGCTGGAGATTTCCGGCTGCGATTTTATCGACATCAATATGGGCTGCCCTATGCCAAAAATCGCTAATTCCGGTGACGGCTGCGGTCTGATGCGCACTCCGGAGCTGGCAGAAGGTATTGTGAAAGCCGTGGTAAAAGCGGTGGATGTTCCCGTAACCGTCAAGTGCCGTCTTGGCTGGGATAAGGGCAGCATCAATGTTCTTGACTTTACAAAGCGGATGGAGCAGAGCGGCGCGGCGATGCTCACCGTTCACGGTCGTACCCGCAGTATGCTCTATTCCGGCACAGCAGATTGGGACTATATCGCAAAAGTAAAGCAGCAGCTTAGCATCCCGGTGATCGCCAACGGAGATATCATTTCCGGCGCGACTGCGGTAAAATGCAGAAACTGGACGAAAGCAGACGGACTTATGATCGGCAGAGCTACCTTTGGTGATCCCTGGATCTTCTCTGAGGTATCCGCGGCGCTGGATGGCGAGCCGGAATTTACCCGCCCTGTCCTTGCAAAGCGCGTGGATACGGCGCTGCGGCAGTTTGAGCTTGCTTTCGAGGATAAGGGTGAGCATATTGCGTGTTTAGAGGCGCGCAAGCACTATGCCTGGTACTTACGGGGCGTTTCTCATAGTAATTACTATAAGGCGCAGATCTCCACGATTTCCACAATGGAAGATATTTACAGAATTGCCGAGGGAATCCGCAGAGATCTCCAGTAATTTCATAGAATGGTTTTTCCGCCGTTTCGCATCCTAACCATTAGAGGTGATGGAGATGAAACGGCGGATTCTTGCGTTTTTAATGCTGATTTGCGTCCTCGGGCAGACTGTAAGCGCAGCGCCTATCAAGTGGGTGGATTTCGGTGTGCCTTATGAATCCTTAAAATACGCTATGGATGCCGACATAGCCACTTTCGATCAGGAAAAGCATATCAGCTGGATCGATAGCCTGGCGCTTGCAGGATGCCGGACCGGCGGCAAATGCGGACTTTCCTCTGTCAAAAAGGCGGTTTCGGACTTAAAAGGGGACAAGTCCCCGGAGGAACTGTTGGGGAATCTGTATAAATATTACGACTACTACCACGACAGCTTTGAAGCGGCATTGGGCGGCTTGTTAGGCAGCTACAGCATTGAAGTAAACGGAGAGGAAAAAGCGACCTACGGCTTAAAAGCCTTTTCACCTATCGCAGCCGGCTACGGATACAGCCACTGTGACGATTTCGGTATGGGACGCTCCTTCGGCTTTAAGAGAAAGCACCTGGGGAACGACTTGATGGGCAGCCTGGGAACACCCATCGTTGCGGTGGAGGGCGGCGTTATTGAGGCAATGGGCTGGAATCGCTACGGCGGCTGGCGGATCGGCATCCGCTCCTTTGATTCTAAACGCTACTACTATTATGCCCACCTGCAGAAAGATACCCCCTTTGCACCGGGGCTTGAGGTAGGAGATATTGTCCAGCCGGGTGACCTGATCGGCTTTATGGGCAGGACCGGATACTCAGATAAAGAAAACGTAAACAACATCGAAACGGTCCATCTTCACTTCGGCATCCAGCTTATTTTTGATGAAAGTCAAAAAGAATGTAACAGTGAGATCTGGATCAATGCCTACCACATTGTCCGACTCCTTTCCCACCACCGCAGCAGCCTGCAAAAAACGTCAAACGGCTGGGAGCGCAGCTACCCGTTTACCGACCTGGACACAGAAAATTTCTTGCCGAAATGATACGAATTTCATTTGACAAAGTACTTCCTCTGTGGTACAATCACACAGATAATGAACGAGGGAGGACGGCAGTATGATGAGCAAGCTTGCAAAGATGAAAAACACCTATTTCCAGCTTGATGATGCTATTGTTTCCAATTCTCCTTTGGCAAAGGAATTGTGTTCCCTTTTTGATGATAAATATGTTGTTTTTCCCGGCTTTTGTGATGTGCATGTGCATTTCCGTGAGCCGGGATTTTCTTATAAGGAAACCATTGCCACAGGAAGCGCGGCGGCAGCAAGAGGCGGCTATACCGCAGTTTGCACCATGCCTAACTTAAATCCGGTGCCTGACAGTGTGGAGCACCTGAAAATGCAAAACGATCTGATTGACGAAAACGCGGCGATCCATGTCTACCCCTACGGCGCTATCACAGTAGGGCAGAAGGGCGAGGAGCTTGCGGACCTTACCGGTATGGCGGAAAACTGCATTGCATTTTCCGATGATGGCCGGGGCGTGCAAAGTGACGAGATGATGAGAAGCGCCATGCTTCTTGCCAAGAAGCTGGACAAGATCATTGTTGCCCACTGCGAGGTAAACGAGCTGCTTCGGGGCGGCTACATCCACGACGGCGAGTATGCAAAGAACCACGGTCATAAGGGTATCTGCAGCGAAAGCGAGTACGCCCAGGTGGCAAGAGATCTGAAACTTGTGGAAGAGACCGGCTGCAAGTATCATGTGTGCCACATTTCCACCAAGGAAACCGTGGAGCTGATCCGCCAGGCAAAGAAAAAGGGACTGGATGTGACTTGCGAGACCGGTCCCCACTATCTGGTGATGGACGACAGCGACCTGCAGGAGGACGGAAGATTCAAAATGAATCCTCCGCTGCGCTCCAGGGAGGACCGGCTGGCGCTGATCGAAGGCATTCAGGACGGCACCATCGATATGATCGCCACCGACCACGCGCCCCACAGCGCGGAAGAAAAGGCAAAGGGTCTTGCCGGCAGTGCTTTTGGCATTGTCGGTCTTGAAACTGCTTTTCCTGTGTTGTATACTAAATTGGTGGAAGAAAATGTCATAAGTATGCAAAAGCTTGTAGAGCTTTTGGCAGAAAATCCCCGGAAACGGTTTAATATCCCCATGGGTACAGACTTTACGGTTTGGGATCTTACGGAACGCTTTACCGTAGATCCGGAGGAATTTATTTCCATGGGAAGAGCGACCCCCTTCCAGGGCTGGGAGCTCAGTGGTGTTTGTGTATGTACCGTCTGCGACGGTAAGATCGTATATAGAAGGTAAACAGGAGGATATGGAATATGGCAAAGAGAACTGACATTAAGAAGATTTTGATCATTGGCTCCGGTCCTATCGTGATCGGACAGGCTGCAGAGTTTGACTACGCCGGCACCCAGGCCTGCCTTGCGCTCCGTGAGGGAGGCTACGAGGTCGTGCTTTGTAACTCTAACCCTGCCACCATCATGACGGACACCACCATTGCCGATAAGGTATATATGGAGCCCCTGACTCTGGAGTATATTGCCAAGATCCTTCGCTATGAGCGTCCGGATGCCATCCTTCCCGGCATCGGCGGCCAGACCGGTCTGAATCTGGCTATGCAGCTGGAGAAGAAGGGCGTACTGAAGGAGTGCGGCGTGGAACTGCTGGGTACCAGCAGCGCCAGCATTGAGCGGGCTGAGGACCGGGAAATGTTCAAAGAACTGTGCCAGTCCATCGGTGAGCCCACCATTCCCTCTCAGATCACCTACTCCCTGGAGGAGGCAAAGCAGGCAGCTGCTGAGATCGGATATCCTGTCGTTCTGCGCCCTGCATTTACCCTGGGCGGCACCGGCGGCGGCTTCGCCAACGATGAGGCAGAACTGATCGAGGTGGGTCTGAACGCATTCAAGCTGTCCCCCGTACATCAGGTACTGATTGAGAAGAGCGTAAAGGGATATAAGGAAATCGAGTTCGAGGTTATGCGCGACTCCGCAGACCATGCCATCACCATCTGCGGCATGGAGAACATCGATCCCGTAGGTGTACACACCGGCGACTCCCTGGTTGTGGCTCCCATTATGACGCTTTCCGATAAAGATCGCAAGATGCTCAACGACAGCGCCATCAAGCTGATCCGTGAGCTCAAGATCGAGGGCGGCTGCAATGTGCAGTTTGCGCTCCATCCTCATACCAGCGAGTATTACCTCATTGAGGTTAATCCCCGCGTATCCCGTTCCTCCGCTCTGGCATCCAAGGCCAGCGGCTATCCCATCGCCCGTGTGACTGCCAAGATCGCGGTGGGCATGACACTGGAGGAGATCGCCATCGCCAACACCACGGCAGCCTTTGAGCCCGAATTGGACTACGTAATTGCCAAGCTGC
>JAZSAB010000080.1:0-26393 GCA_045601675.1 Faecousia sp. | reverse complement strand
AGGCGGGGAAGGTCAAAGCCAGCAAAGGCGCCACCCCGGAGCAGGGGGGCGTAGGGGGACAGCTCCTCCGCCACTGCAAGCCGCAGGGCAAGGTAAAGCTGGTCGGCAGTGCCGTCGCTGCGCCAAAGGGCGGTGAGGGTGGTGTTTTCGTCTTCCGCGCCGGTGTAGACATTAAAGTCGCTGTCTAAGTTCAGTCGGTCATAACGACCGTTTGTGAGCCTGCCGAGAAGCTCGGCTGCCCGCTGGGAGATCCGGGGAGCGAACCGACGCTGGAGTTCCTGAGTAGCCTCCTTGAGCGTTGCCATGGCGATCTCCAGGGCGTCATAGGCATCCTGAAGCTTTGCGATGTCCGCCTCGGTTTTCTGCAGCTGCTGGCGAAGAGCGGTCTCCTCACCCAGGGACTCCATCTGTCCCTGGCAGTTGCCCATAAGGTGGTGAAGCCGCTGCTGCTCCGCGTGGGTCTCAGCGATTTTCCGGGCAGTTTCCTGCTCGGTAAATATCAGCTTGTCTTCATATTTCGGCGGTGCCACTTCCTTTTGGGAGGCGGTCAGCGCCTGGAGCACATCCTCCGCCTGGGAAAGGACCCGGGCGGCATCCGCTGCTTTTCTGTGCTTTTCCAGCGCCTGGCTGCTATCCTGCTGGAACTGGGAGAGGGACCGTCCTCCCGTAAGAGCTTCGATGGCTCGGCTGTTCTCTTCCATCTTCCCGCTGAGGGCTTTCAGTTCTTCTTCCCGCTGGGAAAGTTGGGCGGTATAGGCGTTTTGGGCGCTTCGGAAGCGCTCCGCAGCCGAAACCCAATCCTCCGGGGGGAGGGCACGGTATTTACTCCGCAGATCCCGGATCTGCTCCTTGAGCTTTTTGTTCTTTCCTGCGGTGAGGACAAAGAGAATAACGGAGATAACGGCAAATACTGCAGCGCCGATCAGCGCCGGGGTGCTTCCCAGACACGCTACCCCAACGGCGGCTACTGCCAGGATAATTGCCGGGATCAGAGAAAGGGGCTTTTTAAGGTCTGTTTCCAGCTGCTGCAGGACTTTCTGATCTAAGGTTGCGTCTTTTACTGCCTGCTCCGGGTCTGCACCCCGGAAAGGATCCATTGTTTCCGGCTGCGCGGGCAGCGGGGGCAGGAACTGGGCTTTTGTGTGGAGCTCGTCCCGGGTCTCCCGCAAAGCGGATGCCTGCCGCAGCGCCGTTTCGATGGCATCGGGATGGGGGAGGGATCTTGTATCCTCCTGGGCGGCGCGCAGATTGTTTTGCGCCACATCCCGGGAGATCCGAGCGGCAGCTAATTTTTCATTATAGGTTGCGTTGGCGGCATATAAAAGGGCCTGGCGGTGGTTTTCAAGGTCCTTGAGCTCCTCGCTAAGCGCCTGCTGGCGGGAGAGGATCTGCTGGGACTGCTGCTGCAGGTTGGCGATTTCTCCCAGCTTTAGCTTCAGCGTATCCCGCTGGGTCTCTGCCTGAGGGAGCAGTCCTTTTTTGTTTACGCGGCAGTGGTTTTTCAGGTCCTTTAAGGTCTTTTCCAGGGTATCAGCCGTGCCGCTTTCGTCGCCGGTGGTCACCAGGGCGTTGAGACGGCGGCGCAGCGCTTCGTCCTGCTCTACGGGAAGATCCGTAAGCTTCAAAAAGCCTGCCCGGGTAAAGACGCTGCGTTCCACACCCAAAAGCGTTTGCCCGCAGTTATCCGCGGTCAGTTCCGGCACATCAAGACCCGTATCGGTCTCATAGGCTCGGAAAATACCAAAGGGCGTGCGACCCTTGCTTCCCCGCTCAATGGTGATCTTTCGGTCGTTCCACAAAATATCCATAGTGCCGGACATGGGAGCGCCGGACCAGGGCTCGTAGTGATTTTTGAGCGCCAGGTGGGTCTTCGTGGTGCGCTCCGAGGTGTCGATGCCGTAGAGCATGGCGATGAGAAACGCGCACCAGGTGGATTTACCCCATTCATTGGGGCGGTCGATGATGTTCAGACCAGGATCTAAGGTCAGGGTTTCGCGGTTTAGCTTACCGAAGGTGGCGGTCATAGAAAGGATTCTCATAACAGCTTGACCTCCTGTCCGTTTAAGATCTGCCGGGATATCTTTGCAGCAAGCAGGATCTTCCGGTGCTGATCTTCGTCTGCGCCCTCCAGCTGCTGCTGCAGAAGCTTAAAGTAGGTGCCTTCCAGGCTGTCCTCGCCGGCGCTGCCCCAAATATCCAGGGGAGGCTGGGTGTTGTCCCGGAGGACAAGATTGGGGAAACGGGAGAATTCCCGGGTGAGGGCGGCAAGATCCGGCTTTTCGCTGGGACCTGTCAGGGTGATGCGGTAAAAATCGCTGCTTCCCGCCGGGGGGAGTACCCGATCCAGGGCGGCGGCAGCGTCGTCGCCGGCCTCCAGCTCCAGATCATAGAACCGGGGGGTGCTCAGCGGCAGGAACCGGTGGGCAAGGGTGTCGTCTAAAGTAAGAAGGGTTACGCCCTTTTCTCCCTCTTCGTCGTAGCCTCTGCCCATAGGACAGCCGGGCCACAGGCAGAGGGTGTCCCCTGCCCGCAAAGAGCCTGCCTTGTGGATATGACCTAAGGCAAGGTAAGTAAGACCGGAGCTTTCAATCTGCCGCTTGGTGATGGGGCAGTAGGGCGCGCCGGCGGTCACCGGGTCTGCGTGGAGAACGCCGATGTGGTATTTTTCCGTACCCTCGGTGTGGAAATCTTCCAAAAGGTTTTCGCAGTCCATAGCCGTGTAGCCTGCGCCGTAAATGCGGCAGTTAAGCGCCGGGATGGCAAAGGATTCTATGGCGTTGCGGGTGAAAATATGCACATTTTCCGGCCAGGTTTCCCGGAGCCAGGGACTCATGGCGGAGAGGAAATCGTGGTTGCCGGGGGTGATGACCACGGGCACAGCCATTTCTTCCAACGCGTTTTTTACGGCGTAATAGCTTTCCCGGGTGTATGCCCCGTCAAACAGGTCGCCGGACAGCAGCACCAGATCGCACTTTTCATTCCGGCAGACGGATGCTACCTTGCCGGGTACAGACAAAAGCGCCTGGCGCAGATATTCCTTTTGGGCGTCGCTGTGCCCCTGGAGGGGGGAGTCTAAGTGCCAGTCGGCACTGTGAAGAATCTTAATCATAGAGGTCCACCCTTTCTACACTGCGGCAGTGACCGGTTTCGGTGTCGATGGTAAAGAGGACGGCTTCCAGCTTTGTTTCGCCCTCCGCCCACTGGTAGCGGCTGGTTAGGTCGCCCCGGAACTTGGCGATGGAGAGCTTGGGTTGGATACCAAGGACGGAATGCTTCGGACCGGTCATACCTAAGTCGGTCACATAGCCGGTACCCTTGGGTAGCACCTGGGCATCGCTGGTGGGCACATGGGTATGGGTACCCCAAAGGGCACTGATCCGTCCGTCCAGCATATAGCCCATGGCCAATTTCTCGGAGGTTGCCTCCGCGTGGAGCTCCACAAAGATCAGCTTGGTGTCGATCTTGGAGAGGATCTTTTCGATCATTAAGAAGGGATTGTCCGGACCGTAGTCCATATTTACCCGTCCCACAAGATCGATGACCGCCACCGGACCGAACCGGGTGTCGAAAATGCCGTAGCCCCGTCCGGGGGTCTGGGGGGCGTAGTTGGCGGGACGCAGGACGCGGGAGGAGTCCTCCATATAGTCTACAAGCTCCCGCTTGCCGAAGGTGTGGTTACCCATGGTGATTACATCGGCGCCGGCATCTAATATATCCTCTGCCTGCCGGGGGGTCATACCCACCACGCTGGCGTTTTCGCCGTTGACCACTACGAAATCCGCGTTCGTTTTCCGTTTCAGGTAGCGGAGAGAGCGGACGATCCGGTCCACACCGGGATTGCCGACCACATCGCCGACCGCGAGAATTTTAAATTCCATAGGAAACCTCCTTTATCGAATGGAGCGGGCATACTCCGAGGGAGTGATGCCGAATTTCTCCTTGAACTGCCGGGAGAAATGGTGGATGGTGGAGTACTGGAGCGCTGCCGCGATCTGGGTTAGATTCAGCTTGCCCTCCCGGATCATCTGCTTGCTCTCCTGGAGCTTGATACGACGAATGTACTCGCCGGGAGAGATCTGCAGGTGCTTTTGAAACAGGGCGGTGAGGTAGCTTGCGCTGACATCGATGCCCTGGGCGATGGTGGGTACGGTAAGTTTTTCCCGCACATGGGCGGTGATATACTGTTGCGCCCGCTGAATGATTTGGTTTTCGCTTCCAAAGAGGGGGAGATTTTGGGGCGCTTTTTCCGCAACCGTCTGCTCCCGCTCCCAGGTGACAAGCAGAGAGGTCAGCAAGCTAATGAGCATTTCCTCTGTGTGAGGGGCCTCGGTTTCCTGCTCCAGGAGCATTTGCTGCAAAAGGGCGCTGCAGCGGCTGCTTGCGCCTAAGACTTTTCCAAGGATCGGGGTCGCGTCCCAGTTTTCCAGGGAGAAGGAGATGGCAACAAACCGGGGAGCAACACCGATGTCCGCGTACTGCATATGCCACTGACCGGGGGCGTAGATCACCGCCTCGCCCTGCCGGAGCAGAAGGTCCTGTCCGTCGGCAACGCTGTGAAGGCTGCCGCTGTCCACATAGGTCAGCTCATATACCGGATGGGCATCGCCGGAAAAGAGGAAGCCCTGCTCCTTTTCGTGGTAGAAAAGGGTGTGCAGCGCTGTGACATAGCTGCGGGGTTGGGCGGAAAAGGTCTCGGAAGGACCGGTGCGCAAAAGAGAGGGCATGGAGATGGCAGAAAGCTGGATCGAAGAGCTGCCCTGGAAGGAGGTCAGCCGGTAATAGATGCCTCTGTTCAAGCAAATGCTGCGATCCAGGTAAAAGTCCAGAAAGTTTTCTCCGTCGGTAGAAACGGAGAGAATGGGCATGCCGGACTCGAAATTTAAATATGTTTGGGCGGTGGTTTGGTAGAGAGTCGTTACCCCCGCGGAAATGGGATAAGAGAGCCGGTTTGCCCGACCGGGACCGTGCTTCCCCTCCGGCAAAAGAGCGCCGAAGGCTTGAAATGTGCCGATTTGCAGGTTTCGGATCATTGCCGCACCTCCCAATAAAAAATAGAGCTACCGTTTCGGTAGCTCTATTATATAGGAAATAGTTGAAAATGGCAAATATTTTATCGCTGATATTCAAATTCCAGATCGTAAATATTTACCACATCGCCGTCCTGGATGCCCATTTCCTCTAATCTTTTGAAGAGCCCGCTTCTGCGTAGCTGCAGATCAAAGTAATTTCGGGATTCGTAGTCGTCAAAGTTGATATTGACAATCATACGCTCCAGCCAGGTGCCGGAAATGACCCAGGTGCTGCCCAGGTGCTCGATCTCCAGCTCGGTGGGATCGCCGGCAGCTTCGATGACTTCCACATACTCCGGCTCATACACCGTCACGGGAGGCAGGGTGCGCAGCTTTTCTGCCACTACGCGCATCAGATTCTTGGTGCCCTGGGTGGTGCCTGCACTGATCTCATACAGCTCGCAGCCGGCTTCCTCCACATGCTTGCGCAGACGCTCTAAGTTGTCGGACTCGGGCATAAGGAGATCGCACTTGTTGGCGGCAACGATCATGGGGCGGTTGCTCAGGTCCACAGAGTAGTTGGCAAGCTCAGCACAGATGGCGTCGAAATCCTCTACGGGATCCCGGTCCTCGCTGCCGGACACATCCACAACATGGACGAGAAGACGGCAGCGGTCGATGTGGCGCAGGAAATCGTGACCCAGACCAAGACCGTCCGCAGCACCCTCGATGATGCCGGGGATGTCTGCCATAACAAAAGACACGCCTTCGTCCACATAGATCACGCCCAGGTTGGGGTAGAGGGTGGTGAAGTGGTAGTTTGCGATCTTGGGACGGGCATTGGAGGTGACGGACAGCAGGGTGGACTTACCCACATTGGGGAAGCCAACCAGACCCACATCAGCCAGCAATTTCAGCTCTAAAATGATGTCCCGCTCCTGACCCTTGAGACCTGCCTTTGCGAAACGGGGGACCTGCCGGGTGGGGGTAGCGTAGTGGTTGTTGCCCCAGCCGCCGCGACCGCCCCGGGCGATGACGTAATCTTCACCGGTGGACATATCCACGATAATCTGACCGGTTTCCGCGTCCCGGACCACAGTGCCCCGGGGTACACGGATGTAGAGAGGCTCGCCACGCTTGCCGCTCATATTTCTACCCTGACCGTTCTGACCGGCCTGGGCGGCATATTTACGCTTATAGCGGAAGTCCAAAAGGGTAGACAGGTTGTCGTCTACCTGCAAAATGACACTGCCGCCGTGACCGCCGTCACCGCCGTCGGGACCGCCGGCTGCCACGTATTTTTCTCTGTGGAAGGCAACCGCACCGTCACCGCCGCGACCACCGATCACAGTGATTCGGACTTTATCTACAAACATTTCCATAATGATAGACCTCCTTTATAGTAGGAAGATGGGGGTTAATTGACAATGGACAATTGACAATGGACAATGAGGATTCTGCCGCAGCATAGTTTATCCATTTTCAATTACCCGTTTTCAAAAAACTAATTACATTAGTAAACTTATTTTTCCGGCTACAACCTGCCGGCTCCCTATTCTACACAGCGTATGCAGTTGAGGAGACAACCATCTGTTAAAACAGAAAATGTAAAACCGCAAAAACGAAAGAGCGCGCCTGGAGGGGTCTTGGGGAGGTGGCTTGTCTTGCGGGAGCAAGACACTCAAATCCTCCCCGAGTCGCTTCTTTGGGTACTTTCTTGGCGAGACAAGAAAGTGCCGCATAAAAACCTCAAAGAGAAAAGGCTGCTGCAAGTGATGCAGCAGCCCTTCTAAAGACCCTTGATTCGTGATTACTGCTGTGCAGCGTACACGGAGCACTGACGGCGATCCTTGCCCTTGCGCTCGAACTTCACGACACCGTCGATCAGAGCGAACAGAGTGTCATCACTGCCGATACCGACATTGACACCGGGATGGATGTGAGTGCCTCTCTGGCGAACCAGAATGTTGCCAGCCAGAACGAACTGACCGTCAGCACGCTTTACGCCCAGGCGCTTCGCCTCGGAATCACGACCGTTCTTGGTAGAACCGCCGCCCTTGTGGTGAGCGAAAAACTGAATACCAATCTTCAGCATGGTATTACACCTCCAAAACTTCGATATAATCTTCATAATCTTCCCGCAGGCTGATTAAGGTCAGCATAAGACCGGAGAGCACCGCCTGAACGGTCTCCTCTTCGTCGCAGGAAGCGGGGAGGGTCAGAGTGATGCGGGCATCCTCTTCATTGACCCGGACCTTGGCCTTGGCACCGCAAATATCATTGATGGTAGCCTCTGCCATGGTGACCACTGCGGAGATGGCGGCACAGACGATGTCGCTGCCTGCCTCTGCGTAGCCGCTGTGGCCGGAGATGGAGAATCCTGTGATCCTCTCTCCTTCAGTAAAAAACTCGCATCTTGTCATAATTACAGAGCGATCTTGGTGATCTCCACCTTGGTGTAGGGCTGACGATGACCCTGCTTCTTCTTCTCGTTCTTCTTGGCCTTGTACTTGAAGACGATGATCTTCTTAGCCTTGCCGTTCTTAACGACCTTAGCCTCCACGGTAGCACCCTCAACAACGGGAGCGCCGATCTTGGAGTTTTCGCCGTCCAGCACAGCCAGAACCTGGTCGAACTTTACGGTAGCCTCTGCCTCAGCCTCCAGCTTTTCGATGTAGAGAACATCACCCTCGGAGACGGTGTACTGCTTACCGCCGGTAACGATAACTGCTTTCACTTTCTAATTCACCTACTTTTTATTGTGTAGACTCGCTCTGAAGGCGGGTACGAAAGGCGTACCAACTTGAGCCCATTCGATGCGGCTGGACTATTTTAACAAAGGAAATGGAAAAAGTCAAGGAGTTTTTCCAATTTTCTGAACAAAACAGGAAGAAAAATCGGAAGTCCGCCGGGGAAAGGATTTTTGCCGCCAGAAACCGCCGCGCTTTATTACCGCAAAACAAACTTTCTAACAACGCACTTTTTGAAAGACACCAAAAAACCCACTGGGGCGCAATGGAAATCCGGATTTTTTCGGAAATCTAAAATGGGAATTGAGCGGGAAGATTTTTTCGAAAAGCTGTGGTATGATAGATATACCGAAAACAGCGGGACGGGCAATCGCAAAGAAAAAAGGGGGGATGCGAAAGTAAGGGATATGGAAAATATGGAAAAGTATCGGCAGCAGGTTTTAGACGAACTTGCTGCCGTCGGTTTTTTCAGGGTCGGTGACTGCCTGAAACTGGACGGGCAGAAGCTGGTGCTGAAAAAGCTGGGAGGTAAGGCCGGGGCGGCCATTGCCTCTGTGGAGCAGACGGCCACCGGCGTCAAGGTGAAGTTCTACGATAAGCTGAAAGCCCTGACCCTTTTGGGAGAGCTTACCGGCGCTTTCGGCAGCGGCGCCGGGCAGGAAAAGTGCGCAGAGAGCAATCTTTTGGAGTGCATCCTGCAGGCAACGGAAGGGACGGTGGATACGGATGATATACCGGAAATTCAGCAAGCGGCAGATCCTGGCCATGACCTGGTGGAACCGACCGGCCCTTAAGGGGTTCGACGGACTTCTCTGCGATGGGGCGGTGCGATCCGGAAAGACCGTGAGTATGACCGTGGGCTTTCTCCTTTGGAGCATGACCCGGTTTTCGGGAAAGACCTTTGCACTGTGCGGAAAGACCGTTACATCCCTGCGGCGGAATATTGTAAAAGACCTGCCGCAGTGGGTAGAGGGGATCCTGGATATCCGGGAAAACCGCAGCGAAAATAAACTTACCGTCACCGACAAAAAGGGGAACACAAACACTTATTACCTGTTCGGCGGCAAGGACGAAAGTGCCTATAAGCTGATCCAGGGCATTACCCTGGCTGGGGCGCTGCTGGACGAGGTGGCGCTGATGCCCCGGTCCTTTGTGGAGCAGGTCTGCGCCCGGTGCTCGGTGACCGGTTCGAAACTGTGGTTTAACTGCAATCCGGAGGGTCCGGAGCATTGGTTCTACAAGGAATGGGTGCAAAAATGCCGGGAGAAAAATATACTGCATCTGCACTTTACCATGGAGGATAACCCGTCATTGGATAAGAAGATCCGCGATCGCTACGAGACCCTCTATACCGGCGCGTTTTACCGCCGGTATGTGCTGGGGCAGTGGTGTATGGCAGAGGGACTTATTTACAGCTTCGACCGGGAAAAGCACATCGCAAAGGAACTTCCCCGGCACGGCACTTATTACATCTCCGTGGACTACGGCACACAAAACCCCTTTTCCGCGGGACTTTGGTGTGTCTGTGATGGAAAAGCGGTGCGGCTGCGGGAGTATTACCACAGCGGTCGGGAGACGGGGAAAATGATGACCGACGAAGCATATTATCAGGAATTAAAGAAGCTTGCTGGGGATCTGCCGGTAAATCAGGTGATCGTGGATCCTTCGGCGGCTTCTTTTATTGCGACGATCCGTGCCCACGGATTGTTTTCGGTGCGCAAAGCGAAAAATGAGGTGCTGCCGGGGATCCGGCTGGTGGCTCAGTATCTGGAGGCGGGGGCGCTCCTGATCGGGGAGAGCTGCCACGATGCCATCCGGGAGTTCGGCTTATACCGCTGGGAGGGTAGCGGAGACCGTCCGGTGAAGGAAAACGACCACGCCATGGACGATATCCGGTATTTCTGTTCCACGGTTTTGCGCAGACAATTTAAACTACACACGGAAGGAGAAGAAAATGAAAAAATGGCTGACAGAGCACTTCCTGCCCATGTGGGCAAAAGAGACCGTGCTGGCCGATAACCGCCGCCTGACCCGGGAAAACGAAAGCTTGCGGCAGCTTTTGCAGCAGAAGGATGCCTATATCCAGGGGCTGCAGCTGGGGATCCGGGCGGGAAAAAGGATCAGTATTTATAACCGGGGAGGGGAAGCATGAGCATCTACGATTATGAGAGCGCCTTTGGCGCGGAGGACAAGACTTCCTCCCAAATGAGAAAAGCGGTGGAGGAGTGGTTCTCCCTCTACTACGACCAGGAAAAGACAAACGCCAGCGACCCCTGCCAGCGTATTCCCTATACGGTGGTGGGAAAGATCGTCCGCACGGTATTCGGTGAGTACGCGGCAGATGCGGATACGCCCTTTGCCAAAAAGGTGATCCGGGCGCTGGATATATACCGGCAGGAGGCAATGCAGCTTGCTTTGATTGGCGGTGAGTGCTACATAAAGCCGGTTGTGGAAACGGACGGCTTTTCCTTTGCTCTGGTTCCCCGCAACAATGTGCTGATCTTCGCCCGGGACAGCCGGGGCGAGCCTATGGATGTGGGGCTTGCGGAGCGCAGCACCCAGGGAAAGTTCTACTACACGCTTTTGGAGCGCAGATGGGTGGACGAATACGGATATCTTACCATCGAAAACAAGCTCTACCGTTCCTTAAACGCCCAGTCTTTAGGCGGTCAGGTGGAGCTTTCCAAACATCCCCGGTATGCCCAGCTTGCGGACAGCTATCGCTACGAAAAGCCGCTTCACGGTGTGGGACTTGTGCGGATGAAGACCCCTATGCTCAACTGCGTGGATGGCTCCCCGGACGGCGTTTCCGTGTACGCGGCTGCGGTGGGGCTCATCAAAAACATCAACGAAAACGAGGCGCAGCTGGGTGGAGAGTTTTCCCGTGGCGAGAGCCGTGTGTTTGTTTCTTCGGATCTTCTCGATGGAGAAAACGGTCTTACGGATCATCTGTTCACGGGTCTTAATGAAGATCCGGAGCAGGTGGGTATTACGGTGTTTTCTCCCCAGCTCCGGGAAAGCGCGTTCCTTAGCCGAAAGCAGGAATACCTGCGTAATGTGGAGAGCATTTTAGGCTTAAAGCGGGGCATGCTGTCGGACGCCAATGTAGAGGACCGCACCGCTACGGAGATCGCTGCCTCCGCGGGAGAATTTAACCTGACGGTGATGGATTTCCAGCGTCTTTGGGAGTACACTTTACGCAAGACCGTTTCCCTATGCGCGGCGCTGGGTGAAATCTACCGCATGGCAGACGCGGAAGACGGCTGCGTGACCGTGGATTGGGGCAACGGTGTACTTTATGATGAAGAAAAACTGTGGCAGACCTATATGGAAATGGTGACCGCAGGGCTTTTGAAGCCGGAAACTGCCCTGGGCTGGCGGTTCAATATGCCCGCGGGTACGGAAAAAGAGCGGGCAGCCATCCGGGAAAGGTATATGCCCGAAAATACGGTGATTGATGCGTGATGGAAACATTGCGCATTTTTCATATCCACGGAAAGGTGGCGTTTATCACCTTACCCCCATCACCGGGGAAAACCCGGAATACAAATCATTTTAGGAGGTACGCATGAAAAACATCTATGAGATCCTGGAAGAAAACGGTATGACCCTGGAAGAGGGGAAAAAGGCAGAGTTTGAAAAGCAGCTGTTCGCAAGCTACAAAAGCGTTGCGGAGGTAGAGAAGAAGGACAGTAAGATCTCCTCCTTGCAGCAGGAGCTGGAACAACTGCGCGCGTCTTTGCAGGAGCAGGCGGATGCCCAGGCGCTGCAGGAGAAAGTGACCCAGCTGGAAGAAGCCCTTTCCCAGGCGCAGGAGACTTATGCCCAGGCGCTGGAGGAGCGGGATTTTTCCAATGCTCTGGATCGCGCCATCGAAAAGGCAAAGGGTAGAAACCCTAAGGCAATCTTAGCACTGCTGGACACGGAAAGCCTTAAATCCAGCGAAGATCGGGAAAAGACCATTGCGACCGCATTGGAGGCGCTGCAAAAATCTGATGCATACCTTTTCGGGGATCGGGAAATCCCGCCCCTTTACGCACGGGGCACCGGCGCCGCAACCGGCGCACAGAAGAAAATGCCTGCCACTCTGGCGGGCGCATTAAAAGAACGCTTTGATAAGGAAAGGAAGTAAAACATTATGGCAATTACACTGGCAGAAGCAAAGGTCGGCATGGCCGACAAGGTAGATCAGCAGATCGTAGATATGTTCCGCCGCAGCTCCCTGCTGCTGGACAATATGGTGTTCGATAACGCCATCTCCCCCGGTACCGGCGGCAGCACCCTGACCTACGGTTATATTCAGCTCAAGTCCCCCTCCACCGCATCCGTGCGCACCCTGGGCGGCGAGTATGTCCCCGGCGAGGCAAAGAAGGAGAAGAAGACCGCCAACGCCATCATTATGGGCGGTGCGTTCCAGATGGACAGAGTGATCCAGAACACCGCCGGCGCGGCAAACGAGCTGGCATTTCAGGCGGAGCAGAAGATCAAGGCTACCGCAAACTATTTCCACAACCTGGTTATTAACGGCAGCGGTGAGGAGGAAGCCGGCTACATCGGTGGTACCTTCGACGGTCTGAAGAAGATGCTCTCCGGCACTGCCAATGAGATCGTAAGCCAGGTCAGCCTCACCACCTCCCAGGAGCTGCACGAGTACTACAACTCATTCTTAGACGAAATGGACGGCTTTATCAGCTGCCTGGACGGCACTCCCTCCATGCTGCTGATGAACCGCGCAATGCTGGTAAAGCTGCGCTCCATCGCCCGCCGTGCCGGTTACTACGAGCGCAGCCAGGACGATTTCGGTCGCACCGTGGAGACCTACGCCGGCGTTCCTATGCTGGATATGGGTCAGTTCTATAACGGCGAGACCATCGAGGATGTGGTTAAGACCGACGAAAACGGCAAGACCGCCATCTACGCGGTTTCTCTGGGCCTGGACGGTTTCCACGGCATTTCTCCCCTGGGTGACGGCGTGATCCAGTCCTATATGCCCGACCTGAACGCCCCCGGCGCCGTCAAGACCGGCGAGGTGGAGCTGGTCGCCGGCGTTGCGCTGAAGAACACCCTGAAGGCAGCCGTTCTGAAGGACATCGCCATCGGTGCATAAGTATGGTAGATTACAATTTCTACTGTAACGAGTACTTAGGCACGCTGATCCCCCAAAAGGCGTTCCGGGAGGCGGAGCGCCGGGCGGCGGATGCGCTGATCGCTCTGAAGGGCAGATACCGGGTGACCTCCTCCGGGGCAGAGTCGGAAAAACTTGCCTTGTGCGCTATGGCGGAGGCGGTGTACCGGGCAAAGCGCCGGGGTGCGGTCAGCGCCGCCACGGTGGGCAGCGTGTCCGTCCGTTACGATGAGGGCGCGGAAAAGGACCTCCACCGGGAGCTTTACCGCTGCGCGTCCATCTACTTGGATATTTACAGAGGAGTGAGCGCCCAGTGAGCATTTGTCCCATAGATTACAGTATGTGCGCGGATACGGTGACCATCTACCGGTTGCGGGGCGATCAGGTCATCCGGCAGGTGGTAAGAAATTGCCTGATTACTTGGGAAGAAAAGTCTGTTACAGACGCTGCGGGCACCCGGATGGGCAGAAATTTCCTGCTGATCCTGCCGGGAAACAGCCATAGCATCTATCTGGGCGACCGGGTCTATGATGGCATCGGACCGGAGATCACAGCGCAGCAGTGGCATACCTTTATTCCCGCCTGCGTACCCTGGTTAGGGCAGGTAAATTTTGTAAAACCCTGCCGCTGGGAGGGAGAGATCTGCCACATTGAGGCAGGCAACCGCCGCACCGCCCAGCCCCAGCTGTAAAGGGAGGAAACGAAATGAGCGATTTGGAAAAAATGAAAAACTGGCTGCTGACATGCCCCTATTTAGGCGCGGAGGTGCTCCATACGGAGCATACCGACGCCGCCCCTGTCAGCAGCGGTTTGTACCCCCTGGGGTTGGAGATCGTAAAGGAAACCGGGGATGTTTTGGGTAACCGCACCCAGCATTGCAGATACCGGTTTCTTCTGCGGCAGGTAGTGCCGGAAAAAGGCGTGGACGCGGACCGGCTGATGCGCCTGCAGAGATGGACGCAGGAATGCGCGGAAAAGCCCGCCTTTGGCGACGAGCCGGAACAGGTTCACATCCGGGCGGAAAACGGGCGCCTTACAAAAGCGTCCCAGACCGGCACAGCTATGTACACCGTGGAAATTACCGCGGATTTTATTAAGATCTTAAAGGAGAAGGAATAATGGCAAAAATCGAAAGAAAGTATTTGGCCCACTTTATTAACGCCGCTGCCCTGGGCAGCACCCAGGCAGAATATGAGCGGCTGGGCAAGGACTTAGAGGAGTTCAGCGCGGAGCTTTCCGCCCAGGTGGATACCAAGAAGAACATCCTGGGCGAGAGCTCCATCGTGATCTCCGGCTATGATAAGACCGGCTCTGTGGAGCCCTACTACGCAGAGGAGGGTTCTGCCCTCTTTGAGCGTCTGCAGGACATCATCGATAACGGTCGCGTGCTGGATGAGCTGAAGACCGATGTGGTGGAGGTAAAGCTCTGGAAGGAAGCGGAGAACGGCGGCTACAGCGCCATCCGTGAGGAGGCATTCATTGAGGTGACTTCCTCCGGCGGCGACACCACCGGCTACCAGATCCCCTTTACCCTGCACTTTACCGGCAATAAGCAGAAGGGCACCTTCAATGTAAGCACCAAGACCTTCCAGGAGGCGTAAAAACATGGAAAAGATCTCATTTGACAGCGGTATCCGAAGTTATCGTCTGAATGACGGCGGCGTCCTGCGATTTAATCCCGGTGACCCCAATATCTACGGAAGATTCTTAGATGCCGGCGAGAAGATCGCTCAGGTGGAAAAGGAGCTTCGTATGGAAGCGGGCGGCGAGACTACCGGCGAAGAAGCCATCCGTCTGCTTTTGAAAGCGGACGGAAAGATCAAGGAGATCCTTAGCTGGGTCTTCGGTGAACCCAACGATTTTCACAAGCTTTTGGGCGGCATCAATCTGATGGCAGTGGCGGACAACGGTCAGCGGGTGGTCACCAATCTTTTTGCAGCCTTGCAGCCGATCCTTACCGAGGGCGCAAAGCGCTGCGCGAAAGAGCAGACGGAAGAAGCGGTGCGCCGGGCCAAGGAGCGCCGGGGTGAGGCATGAATCTTTGGCAGCTCCCAAAAAGTGCGGTGATCGGCGGCAAGGAATACCTTCTTCATACGGACTACCGGGACATTTTGGAGATCTTTTCCTACTTAGATGACCCGGAACTACCCGGGTATTTGCGGTGGCAGATCGCGCTGGCGCTACTGTTTGAGGGGGAGATCCCGGAGAAAGACAAAAAAGAGGCGACAGAGTATCTTTGCATGTTCCTCCGGGGCGGCACTCCGGAGGAAGGTCGCCCCGGTCCGAAGCTTTTGGACTGGCAGCAGGATGCGCCCTTGATCGTTGCGGATATCAACAAAGTTGCAGGACAGGAGATCAGGCAGGTGCCCTATTTACATTGGTGGACCTTCCTTTCCCTTTTTCACAGCATTGGTCAAGGGCAACTATCCGCGGTGGTCAGTATCCGGGATAAGCTGCGCCGGGGCAAAAAGCTGGAGGACTGGGAAAAGGAATTCTACCGGGAGAATAAAAGCCGGGTAGACCTTCCCAAGCGATACAGCAAGGAGGACCTTATAGAGCAGGAGCGGCTCAAAAAGCTGCTGGGGTAGGGGTGATAGGAATTGATAATTGACAATGGACAATTGACAATTACCACAAAACCCATAGGCATACCTTGTAGGGCGGGGGCTTGCTCCCGCCGGTCTGCTATGCGGGCGGTCAATGACCGCCCCTACGAGAAGGAATGTCATTGCGAGCCAGTGCGCACACTGGCGTGACAATCTGTACAATAGATTCCCACGGCTGCGTTGCAGCCTCGGAATGACAATGGGGGCTTGCAAAGGTGCGGCGTGGGGTGTATAATGGGGGGCAAAGGAGTGTGATCGTATGTTTTGCCCCAATTGCGGAAAGACCGTTGAAGAAGCCAATTACTGCAAGTACTGTGGTGCGAAGTTAGAGGCAGATTCTGTGCAGGAAGGTATGGAAACGGAATCCTTTGAACAGCAAAAGACCCGGCTGATGAAGAACCGTATCCCCCATTGCCCTAGATGCCTTTCTACGCACCTGACTGCGTTGCCTACGTCAAGTTCTTCTTGGTTTTACCGAACAAGATTTATATGCATGTGGTGCGGTTATGAATGGGATCCGAAGGGACAGAAGAACAAAAATTATTAAGCAGTTTCCCGTCAGGACATAAGACCTGATGGGGAATTTTATTAAGGCAGGTGAAAAAGTGGCACAATATGCAATCAATTTTGACGGCAGCGAAGGCATATCACTGACCACTTCTCTGTCATCCCGAGTGAGCGGAAGCGAATCGAGGGATCTACGCATTTCGTAGTGCCAAGATTCCTCGGCTTCGCTCGGAATGACAATAGGGACTTGCAAAGGTGCGGCGTGGGGTGTATAATGGGGGCAAAGGAGTGTGATCGTATGTTTTGTCCCAATTGCGGAAAGACCGTTGAAGAAGCCAATTACTGCAAGTACTGCGGAGCGAAGCTTTCGGAGAGCGTGGAATCGATCCTTGATACAAGACCGGAACCCGGTACGGAAGCCTTTGAAGCCAAGCGGGCAGAGCTGACCCGCCGACAGATTCCCCATTGTCCCAAATGTCTCTCTACGCACTTGACTGCGTTGCATAGCTCGCAACCTTCTCATCTTTTCTTTACTCGCTTCGTGTGCTTTTGGTGTGGTTATGAGTGGCAACCGTATAAAGAGAATTACCCTAATGCTGGCAAAAAAATTTAAAATAAGCAAGAAAGCCCTAACAATATCTTATTAGGGCTTTTTCATTAAGGCAGGTGAAAAAGTGGCACAATATGCAATCAATTTTGACGGCAGCGAAGGAGCTTCGCTGCAAAAAGAAATATCTCTGACCGGAAAAGCATTGGCAGGACTGGAAAAACAGACCCAGGGCCTCGCAAGTGCCATTTCCGGTCTTTTTTCATCCTTTTCTCTGGACAAGGCGATGACCCAGGCGGAGAAAACGGTTAAACGAACCACAACCACAGTGCGAAAACAGACCCAGAAGGCGCTGCTTTCCTTTGACGAGATCGAGCGCATCGGCGGGGAAAGCACGTCCACCACCAGCACGACCTCGGTGACCACCACATCAGAAGACGCGACAAATGTAAACGCTCTCGCCACGGCGTTCACCACTCTGCAGACTGCTATCAGCGGCGCCCTGGGGGCGGTAAATTCTGAAGCTGCGGTGGGGGAACTGAACGCCATAAAGGCTGCAGCCCAGGGAATATTGACCCTCTATCAGGCAGAAGTGGAAAACGATATACCCACCTGGTTACAGGGACTTGCACTGGGAACAGGTGTGGCAGCAGATTTGATAGGAAGTGCTGCTGTGGTGTCAGATAAGTGGGAGTCAATTACATCTTTGGTTGGCAAAATTCCTGGTATTTTCTCTGGTATAGGCAGCAGTACGTCGGCGTCGTTGGCTGTGGGAATCCCGGCTGCGATTGCCGGTGTGGGTGTGTTTATTGCGGGATTGTACGACGCCATCGTAAACGGTTTGGACTGGCTCAGTGGCGTGCTGATCCCGGCGGGCGCAACCCTCGCAGGTGCAGGCATCGGCGCAATCATTGGTATGCTGGGTGGGCCCATCGGCGCAGGTATCGGCGCGCTGATCGGCCTCGCAGTAGGACTTGTTACAGATCTTGTGACCCTGATCGTACAGAATTGGGATGCGATATGCGTCTTCTTTTCTAATTTGTGGTCAATTGTTTCCGGATGGGCAGTAAATGCCTGGGTTGATATAAAAAATGCTTTTGCTGGGGCGGGGGAGTTCTTCCGTTTGCTGTTTTCTACCATCGGCACGTTGGCAAAGGAGGCATTTAACGGAATTTCTGCGTTCCTCAAGGACGTTTTCTCTAAGAACTGGTCAAGCAGTCTTGGCATCGTGGGCGGTATGCTGGAGGGTTTCCTCGCTAATGTGAAGAACATCTTCCTGGCGGTGAAGGGCATTTTTACCGGTGTGGTGGATTTCGTAAAGAATGTTTTCTCCGGCAACTGGAGCGGCGCTTGGAAAAGTGTTGTCAGTATCTTCAAGGGTATTTGGGACGGCATTGTGGCGGTGGTCAAAGCCCCGGTCAATGCGGTGATTGGACTGATTAACGGTTTGGTAGGCGGTGTGGTATCGGGCATCAATGGCGTGATCGGCGCGCTGAACAAGATCTCTGTTACAATTCCCTCCTGGGTACCCTTGCTGGGCGGCCAGTACTTTGGATTTAATCTCAGTACTGTTACCGCGCCTAAGATACCTTACCTTGCCCAGGGGGCGGTGCTGCCCGCCAACAAGCCCTTTATGGCGGTGGTGGGCGACCAGAAAAACGGAACCAATGTGGAAGCGCCTCTTGATACCATCAAACAGGCGCTTCAGGAAGTGATGCAGCAGGGGAATCAGCAGATCGTACTGAACTTTACCGGAGACCTTGCTCAGCTGGGCAGAGTGCTGCGTCCGGTGATCTCCGCGGAGAATCGCAGAGTTGGCACAAGTCTTGTGAGAAAGGGGGCGCTATGATGGAAAAACAGCCGTTATTTATCGTGGATAACAAGGGATATGATGTGCATGTTTTAAAGCTTACGCGCAAGTTTTCCGTCCTGGATACGGACAAGAGTGGTCGCACCCTGGACGGACAGATGTATCGAGAGCCGCTGGGTACGTTCTATAACTATACCCTCACCGTCAGTCCCCGGGTGGGCAAGGAATCGGAAATGGACGCCCTTTGGGAGGCGATCTCCCAGCCCGCAAGTAGCCATGTGTGCGTATTCCCTTACGGACAGAAGATGCTCACCCAGAAGATGTACATCACCACCGGTGAGCAGGCTTTGGTGCGCCGGGCGGACGGAAAGAACCACTGGGGTGAGCTGACCATCAACTTTATCGCCATGGGACCGAAGGTGAGAGCATGAGTATAAAGATCAAATATTTGGACATTCCCGACGAAAGCCGGGAATGTACGGCAGAGGGTCGGGGTCAGAGCTTTTCTGATCCCGGCTCCCTGCTTGGAGCGGTTTCGGAGCAGGTCTACGGCACATTGGAGCCGGGTGGCTGGCCCCTGGACGGCAGCCGGGCGGTTATGCCCGATGAGCCGGAAGTGATGTGGTGGAGCGAAAAAACATCGGATGAAAACGGCCTCTTTTCCGAACCTCCCGTACTTACCCTGCGTCTGGCGTCCCCCTGCACCGCAACGGGTATCAGCTTTGTATTTGCTCCTCAGGCGGGGGACTACTGCAGAGCGCTGCGGGTTACCTGGCTGCGGGGAACGGTGGTGCTCGCCCAGAGGGAGTGCGCGCCGGAGGGACCAGTGTGGGCACTTTCCCAAACCGTGGAGGATTTCGACACGGTCCGTATCGAACTTCTTAAGACGGACAAGCCCTACTGCTTTGCAAAGGTGGAGAGCATTACCGTGGGACTTATCCACTGGTTTTATGGCGACGAGATCACCTCAGCAGAGCTGATGCAGGAGAGCGACCATCTGCTCTCCGAGTTGACGGTGGATACGATGAGCGTAAAGCTCCGGGATAAGAAAAACCGGGATCTGCGTCCCCAGCGAAACCAAAAGCTGGAGATGTACCGGGATGACACCCTTGTGGCGACCCAGCATATCGCCTCCAGCACCCGGGAGGAGGGGAACAGTTATCAGCTTTCCTGCCAGGGAACCTTGGGACTTCTGGAGGATGATTTTATAGGTGGCATTTACGAAAACGCGCCCATAGATAGGGTGCTAAAGGCGATCTTAGGCGGCATAGACTATGAAACAGACCCGTTTTTTGACGGACAAACCGTCACGGGATATCTGCCTGTGTGCACAAGGCGCCAGGCGTTGCAGCAGCTTGCTTTTTCCGTAGGTGCGGCGGTCAGTACAAGCGGGGATGGTCGTGTGCGGCTTTTGCCTCCCCAGCTGGCGGTAAGCCACACATTCCGGGAAAACCAGATCTTCCAGGGAAGTACGGTGGAGACCCAGCCAAGGGTTACCCGGGTGGAGGTGGCTGCCCACAGCTTTTCCGTTTCCGAGGAACGGGAGGAGCTGCTCCGGCAGGAGTATGTAAGCGGAGAAAATGTACTGTTTACCTTTCCTAATCCTCACCATAGCTATGCCATCGAAGGCGGGACCATCACGGAAAGCGGCGCAAATTATGTGCGGATCACCGCTTTGGGAGAAGTGAACCTGACAGCTGGAAAGTATGTGCAGACCTTGTCCCTGCATACAAAATCCGACCCGGTGTTCCGGACCTCGGAGCAGGGAAATATCCTCAGCGTAACAGATGCTACCCTGATCAGCCGGAAGAACGCCCATCAGGTACTGGACCGCCTTTGGGATAGCGCGTCGTATCGACAGAAGCTTTCCTTCGATGCGGTGGCAAAGGACCAGTATGCCGGACAGATGGTCGCCGCAGCAGACCCCTGGGGCACCCTGGTCCGGGGATACATTACCCAGATGGATTGGGATTTTACCGATAACGGACAGACCGCCCATGTAACGGTGTGGGGTAACCAGATGCCTGCCCGGGTCGCCGCGTTCTATGCAGGCGAGCTGTACGCCGGAGAGGAGGTGGCGCACCTGTGCGGTTAATTACGGACAGAAGCGAAGCGGATGTACTTCTTGGAAACGAAAAGGGTTGCTACGGCAGCGGCGACTTATGCCGGGTAGAGGGTTTTGTGAAAGAGCTATTGCCCCAGCTGCCGCAGATGGATATCCATCTTTCGTTGGATACCAAAACCGATTGGGCGCTGACGGACAGCTTTTCCCCGGATACCTGGCCTGTAAAGAGCCAGATGCAGCGGTATTTGGGGAATATCCGCGCCCTTTGCGATTCCTTAGACCTTGCGCCGGAGCTTCCGGAGAGCCTGGAAAGGCTTACCTACATCGGCGCAAATCAAATCGAGCAGGCACTGCTCCTTGCTGAAAGCAGGATAGGAGCGGTGAAAAATACTTATAGATTCAGCGGCGAACTGATCGCCGGAGAGGAGTAGACTATGACGGACAGAGTACCCGGCGCACCGGGCCAGTACAGCGCGGTGATCCGGTCCGAAGAACTGGAAAAACTGCAAAACGGAGAGAATTTTATTATCACTTTAACCCGGGACGATCAGCCCATCACCCCGGGCACACCTTACAGCAAGGCATCGGTCCTGCCGGACGAGCTGGCGGCGGTGATCTGCCCCGGCGTGGAAGATCCTGCTCCCAAGGATGCCCTCCAGGCGCTGGCGGACAGACAGATCGAAAGCCCGGAGCATCCCGGCTGCTATTACAGAATGGTGGATGGCGTCAAGGAATGGCTGAATCCGCCGATGATGGCAGGCGTGGAATACCGCACGGCGGAACGCTTCAACGGCGCGGTGGTTTACTGCAAGCATATTTCCCACGCCAGCACGGAAACCTACGGAGATTATGGGGATACCCCGGTGGAAGTATCCATTCCCCACGGAATCGCGAAGTACGATTCCATCGTGCGTGTGGACGCAAGACATAAGGGCGGTCATCTGCTTCCCATCATCACCTCCGGCGGTGGCGTTGCGGCAGTGGTGGGTGTGACCACCACAAAGATCGAACTTCGGTTCAGCAAATGCTCTTTTGACGCAAGAACCTGGAAGTTTAACCTCTATTACACAAAGGGGGCGTAAGCGTGAAGAAGATCCGATACAAAATTCTGGATTATACGGCGGTTTTCAATGAGAAAACCGGAGAGCAGGAGCTGCACGATTGTATGGTGACCGTTACCGCAGCCTATTCCCTCGCCGCCATAGACCTTGCCAACAAGGCTGCGCACAACGGAGATTATGAAGTCTTCGATGATGGCGCGGAAAACCTTTCCGGAGGTGCAGAAAATGCTTGACAGAACCAAAAAAGGGTATAACCAGGGCGTTTGCGCGGCAATAATGGTCATTACCCGGACCGTTGTGATCGCCATCCCCGGCACGGAGGTGGCATAAGATGGCGGTATTTTCTGTGTGCGGCGAAAACGATACCCTGTGGCAGTGGGACCTTGACCGCAGACTTACGGTAGAGCACCCCGCCTGCCATCAGGTGCATTTTTGCGGCGGCGGGGAAGAAGCGCTGGTGTGCGGCGTATATGAGGAGGACGGCAAGCGTTTTGCGGATATTCCCAATGTGCTTTTGCAGACCGATGAACCCCTTAAAGTCTATGCGTTCGTCACAGACCGGGACGGAAAACGCACCGTGATCTCCGAGCGTTTTATGGTAGAGGCAAGACCCAAGCCTCAGGGCTACATCTATACGGAAACGGAAGCCTGGACTGTGGAAAAGGCGGTTTTCGATGCCTTGCAGGAGGCAAAAGAAAACGGAGATTTCCGGGGCGAACCTGGTCCCAAGGGCGACCCGGGCGTTGTGAAATTTGTGGTCGTGACGGCGCTTCCGGAGGAAGATGCAGAAAACGCCATCTATCTGCTGCCTAACGAAGAGGGGGCGGCAGAGAACCTCTTCGACGAGTACATCTTTGTGGACGGCAAGTGGGAGAAAATCGGCAGCGCAGCCGTGGCAGTGGATCTTGACGAGTATGTAAAGAAGACGGATTATGCATCCTCGACAAATCCAGGTGTAGTAAGGGTAGCTTACACACAGCAAGGCTTGTATACACATAGTGACGGGTGGATCGCTGTTTGGGGAGCGAATAAGGATCTTATCAACGCGAAGAACTCCAGACATAACCCAATTACTACGGACATGGTTGATTATGCGGTAAAGGTGGGTGTTACCACCAACACAGAACCCCTTACGCAGGAGGAAAAAAAGGCAGCCTGCGGCTGGCTTGGCACCGGAGTCATTACCGGAAACGCAGATAGCACACTAACCATCTTGCTTGCTGACGGCAGCAAGTATAAAGTCAACGCAACGAGGGAGGATACTTAATGGCATTCAAAATCGCTTACGGCGCAGGTCATTTTGACCACACTGCCGGCAACCGGCTGCCTAAGCAGCTGGATATGAACCAGACTTCCGAATGGGCGCTCAATGACAGGGTAGCCCGGCATTTTGCTGCGGCGGCAAAGGAATATGAGGGCGTAGAGCTTCTGCGTACCGACGATATCACCGGAAACATTGATGTGGGCCTTGCCAGCCGCTGCAGCAAGGCAAATAATTTCGGCGCGGATTTCTGCCTTTCCATCCACCACAATGCAGGCGCTAATCTAACAAATGCCGGCGGCATCGTTGCTTTTTCTCACCCCACCAGCGAAAAAGGTGAAATGTACCGGAATGCCATCTACGATTCCTGCATTGCCTCCGGTGGCTTAAAGGGTAACCGTGCGCTGCCGAAAACCGTGGCAAACTTCTATGTCCTGCGTTATACCGACGCGCCCTGCGTGCTGATGGAGTACGGCTTTATGGACAGCAAGGTGGACGCACCTGTTATTTTGCAGGAAGCATACGCCAAAAAGATGGCGTATGCGACCATGGACGCGGTGGCTAAGATCGGCGGACTTAAGAAGAAAAACAGCGAAAAAGCACCCCAAAAGGAGGAGTATACTCTGGAGAAGTTCGTCCGGGAGGTGCAGGCGGCCTGCGGCACTCAGGTGGATGGCATTGCCGGTCCCGAGACCCTCGCAAAGACCGTCACCCTTTCTGTGGATAAGAACGATACACATCCGGCAGTAAATCCGGTGCAGAAACGCCTTGCCGCATTGGGATACACTCATGTAGGAGAAGCGGACGGCGTGGCGGGCCCCATGTTCCGGGACGCGGTGCTTGCATTCCAGCAGGATAACGACTGCTGGCGGGACGGCATCATCACCGCCCGAAACAAGACCTGGCGCAAGCTCCTGGGAATGGAGTAGGGGGTGTATACCAATGAGTGAAGCAATTGCGGTGGCGATCATCACGGGAGGACTTTCCCTTGCGGGAGTGGTGGCCACCTGCCTTGCTACGGCAAAGAAAAACGAAAATGTACTTAGGATCAACCAGGCGGTCACAGATACAAAAATCGATGAGCTGACCCGGGAGGTCCGGGAACACAACGGCTTTGCCAGGCGTATGCCGGTGGTGGAGGAGCAGATCAAGGTCGTGAACCACCGGGGCAGCGACCTGGAAAACATAGGGAGAGAAGAATGAAATTTTTAGAGAACATAGCGGGTCTTATAAAGGTCAAGACCATCGTGACATTGGTAGTCATCGGGGTGTTTGCACTGCTTGCACTTAAGGGGAGCATCTCTGCGGACAATGTGATGATCGTTATCTCCATGGTGGTGTCCTTCTATTTCGGCACCCAGCACGAGAAAAAGAATACTATGGAGTAACATAGGGGAGCGGGGGGACAGAGAAATCTGTCCCCCGGGTTTTTGTTATTTTGAGTGTATTAAAATCGGAACCTAAGACAAAAGCCAATATGCCCCTATCTAAATTTTGGGAAAAGCCAGGAAAATTCCATTGACTTTTGCCTTTTCTTATAATAGAATGTAAGAGAGTATCTGTAGGAGTATACCTACCAAAATCTTAACTCTGCGTGAAAGGGGTTTTTCATATGCAGAAGAAAATTCGTTATTTGCTTGCTGCCTTGCTTGTACTGGCATTGGTAGTAGGCTTCCACTCCGTTCTTGACTTGGGTGTCAAGGCGTCTGCGGCCGATGCAGGAAACGCCGTTTATGAACATTATGACGACATTTCCCAGTATCGGACGAATCCTGAGGCATTTACCATTGGTAACAGACCTCAGGGTTACGACCAGTTTATTAAGGAGGTATACAAGAGTTATCCTGAAAAGACCGGCTATGTATTTGCGGGCTGGTATACCGAGGCTAACGAAAATGCCCCCTTGGGCGTTGATGTTACTACCGGCGGCGCGTATGCAAAATTTGTGCCTGACACATTGATGGGAGCAAAGGCCCAGGTCAGCACTGCTACGGTCTATACGTCCACGAAAGAGAACTCTGCCCTGCGTTTCATTGCAGCGGTGGACAACCTGGAGTACAACTACGTTGGTTTCCGCTTGACCAATGAAGAGGGCAAATCCTATACCCACGCCAGCACCAAGGTCTATAAGACTTTGTCTGCGGAAAAGGTGCAGGAAGATGATGACAACAAGCTGACTCCTGACTACTTTGGCGGCGAGTATATGTACGCTCTGATTCTGAGTGGTATCGAGGACCAGAGCAGCGAGTACACCGCTACTCCTTTCTGGGTAACCAACGACGGCACACTGGTAAATCCCATTACTACTGAAGAGAAGTCCGTGGAAATGGGCATCGAGGCCAATGTAGCGGCTAACCTTACCACGATTCCCGTAGCGGATGCATGGTATAGAGATAGCCTCGATACGATGGTTATTAGCACTGCCGCGGAATTGAAGTCTTTGGCCAACCTGTCCGATACCAACAACTTCGCAGGCAAGGCCATTGAGCTGGGTGCAGATATTGTCTTCAACGACGGCATAGCTGGAAACACCGCAATGGATGGCAAGGGCGAGTTGTGGAACCCTCTGGGCAACTCCAACTGTCCTTTCGAGGGCAACATTGACGGCAAGAGCCACACCATCGAAGGCCTGTACTACAATGCTAACGGCGCAGCCTTTATCCACTACAGCAGCGGCAGCACTATTGAGAATCTGGCTATCAAGAGATCCTACTTCAAGGGTACCGATAGAGCCTCAAAGATCGGTGTTGTGATTTCTGTGGCACAGAATGGCTGTACCGTCAGAAACGTATATTCCGATGCTTTTATGCATAATGCGGGCGGTATGGGCCTGGTTGGTTTCTCTGAAGGTGATATCACTATGGAGAACTGCTGGTACGCCGGCACAATGCACGGCGGCGGCAAGGAAGCCTATTTTGGTGTTGGCGGTATGATCGGCGCTATGGCTAACGATAAGACCGCAACCCTGACTGACTGCCTGGTAACCTGTACTAACCTGGGCACCTTTAACGGCGGCTATGTGGGCGGCTTGATTGGCTTTGGCAATTGGAATACGACCATCAAGATGACCAACAGTCTGGTTGTTTCTGCTTTTAAAACTGCAGATACAGTTTATAATACGGGCACGGTGGTTGGTTCTGTTATCGGTAACAACCCCGGTGGTAGCAAAGCTACATACTCCAATGTTTACGCAACCACCGCGACTTACGAAAACCTGGCAGGTGCGAACGCGGATAAGGGCAACTTCTCCACAGGCGTTACCGCGGTTGAGGTGGAAAGCATTATTGACAAGAACGCCAAGACTACTTTGGAAGGCTTTGACTTTGTCAACGTGTGGGTTGCGATCCAGAGCGATATTCCCGAACTGAAGACCTTCTCCACCGGTGTTCCTTATGTGGATCCCAACGAGGAGACCACTGCATGGTTCACCGGCGAAGAGACTGAATATGTTCTTACTACTGCTGGTGAGCTGAAGGGTCTGGCAACACTGTCCCAGACCAACAACTTTGAGGGCATCACCATTAAGCTGGGAGCGGACATCGTTCTCAACGAGGGCGACGCATCCACTTGGACCGCAACCGAAGAAGATCTTACCGCCTGGACTCCCATCGGCAACAGTACCTATAAGTTTGCTGGTACCTTCGACGGTCAG
>JAZSAB010000079.1:0-6931 GCA_045601675.1 Faecousia sp. | reverse complement strand
CGCCCCCCCTTAAAAATCCCCCTCTATCGATTGATAGGTAGTGCAAATATGCAGGATTTTGTTTTCCGTTTATCGAGAATCTTCTTGCTTTATAAAAAGGCTTTCGAAAACCTCCATAAAGAGAGGAAGTGAAACATCCGCTCCTCTTCTATCGGCCCGCGTTCGTAGCTGTTACAACGCTGCGCCCGATTGGTAGGGCGGGGGATTCTTAAGGGGGCGCATTTGTAAATAAGCGCCCCTTAAGCCGGATTCTTTCCTGCCTTTCTTGCCGGAACAAGAAAGGCAGCCGCCGGAGGCATTGCGAAGGCATATTCCTTTCTGCGGCATCATACACTCCTAAAAAACGAAGGAGGCAAAGTATGAAAGAAGAGCCTTTGCAGCTACCCCACAAGCTAAGTCTGACGGAACGGGAGCAGCTGACCCTCACCGGTGTCACCGAGGTGGTGAGTTTCGACGAAACCGCCGTTGTAATGCACACCAGCCTGGGTACCCTGATCGTCCACGGAAACGACCTGCAGCTAAAGACACTGTCCCTGGAGGGCGGAGAGGCCCAGGTATACGGCAGGGTTACCGCCCTGGTTTACGAGGAAATTAGGGCATCTGGCGGTCTGTGGCGGAAACTTTTCGGATGACCGCCCCAAAAGAAGCGGCGCTGCAGCTGCTTGCCTGTCTTTTGATCGGCGTGATCACCGGCATTTGCTACGACTTTTTCCGCCCCCTTGGAAAAAGGAGCAATCTTCTGCGGGACTTGCTGTTTGCCCCGGTGGCGGTGTATCTGTGGCTGTTTGCCTCCTTCCGGGTCTGCCGGGGGGATATCCGCATGGGCTACTTTTTTGCCCAGGTCCTGGGGGCGGTAGCTTGGGTGAGTACTTTGGGACGGTTTTTACAGCCGCTGTGGACCGGGTTTTGGAAATTTTTCCTTTCTCTCTTTGCGCCCTGGGGGTATATTTTCAAAAAAACCGGGAAAATCGTAAAATTTTTCTTTGCAAGCGGGAAAAAATGGGTTACAATAAAGGGTAGAAATCGCTTTTCCAATTCCCCACGTCCGGAAGGAGATCCCTATGGCAGCAACCCAGAAAAAGAAACGCCGACCAAGAATCGTGTTTCGGCACAGCTCCACGCTCTTAAAGTGCGTGATCCTGGCGGCTATCGTACTGTCTACGGCAGCGATATTGATCCTGCGCAGCGAGATCGGTCGCACCAAGCAGGAGTATGACGATCTGCGTGGCCAGGCTGCCCAGCAGGAGCAGAAGAAGCTGCGCCTGGAGGACTATATCAAGGAGCACGGCACCGTCGAGGGCATCAAGCGCTACGCGGGGGAAGTTTTGGGTCTGGTGGACCCGGATACCACCTTCTATGACCCGGAAACAGAAAGCAACTGACAATTGGAGGAACCAAGTAATATATGGAGTTAACCGTAGGACAAATCGTAGAAGGCAAGGTTAAGACGATCACAAATTTCGGCGCGTTCATCGCGCTTTCTGATGGCAAGACCGGTATGGTACATATCTCTGATATTGCCAATACCTATGTAAACGATATCCACGACTTTCTCACGGAAGGTCAGGATGTAAAGGCAATGGTTGTGAATGTGGACGGCGGAAAGATCGGTCTGTCCATTAAGCGGCTGGAGGCAAAACCTGCGCCCCGTCCCCAGAATCCCGGCGCGCCCCGCCGCCCGGCAGCAAGTCGCCCCCAAAGACCCGTGACCCCGCCCCCCGCGCCCAAGACCGCGGACCAGCTCTTTGAAGAAAAGCTGAAGGCATTTATGAGCGAATCCGACAGTAAGATCTCTTCCTTACGCAGTGAGCACCGGACACGCAGCCGCAGAAGATGAATAGCACGCTGCTGCCGGTCCGGCGGCAGCGTTTTGTTTCTTAAGGAGAAAACTATGGCAAATGTAGTGATCACCGGCGGCTCCCGGGGCATCGGCGCCGCAGCGGTGGAGGCGTGTACAAAAAGGGGAGATACGGTGTATTTCCTCTACGAAAAAGAACATGCCGCAGCAGCAGCCGTAGCGGAAAAAACCGGCGCCACCGCCATCTGCTGCGATGTAGCCAGTAGCGCCGCCGTAAAAGAGGCGTTTTCCAGGATCCCGGATGTGGACATCCTCATCTGCAACGCAGGTATCTGCCACATCGGCGTGCTGCAAAGCGTAACCGAGGAATTTTGGGATCGGATCTTCTCGGTGAATGTCAAGGGCATATACCTCTGCGTCCGGGAAGCGATGCCCCATTTTCTGAGCAAGCAGAAGGGCTGCGTCATCACCGTCAGCTCCATGTGGGGACAGGTAGGCGCCTCCTGCGAGGTCCCCTATTCCGCGACCAAGGGCGCCATCATCGCTATGACGAAAGCCCTTGCAAAAGAGCTTGCTCCCAGCGGCGCCCGGGTCAACTGTGTGGCTCCCGGACTGATCCTTACGGATATGTGCAACAACCTGGATGAGGAGACCATCGCTCAGGTTGCGGAGGATACCCCGGTGGGCAGAAACGGCACACCGGAGGATGTGGCAAAAGCCATGGTATTTTTAGCAGAATCGGACTTTACCACCGGCCAGATTTTGGGCGTAAACGGTGGATATGTGATATAGGAGGTACTACAAATGAAAATTGCAATCGCTTGCGATCACGGCGCATTGGACCTTAAGAATGCAGCCATCAAGCACCTGGAAGAAAAGGGTCACACCGTAGTAAATTTCGGCACCGACACCCTGGATAGCTGTGACTATCCCGATTTCGTTGCTCCCGCCGCAAAGGCAGTTGCTTCCGGTGCGTGTGACCGGGGCATCGTGCTTTGCACCACCGGCATCGGCGTTTCCATCACCGCAAACAAGGTCAAGGGTATCCGCTGCGCCCTGCTTTCCGACCTGATGAGCGCCCGTATGACGAGAGACCATAACGATACCAATATGATGGCCATCGGCGCTGCCGTGACCGGTCAGATGCTGGCGCTGGAGATCATGGACACCTGGCTTGCCACGGAGTTCTCCCACGGCCCTCGCCACCAAAGACGCATCGACAAAATGATGGCACTGGAAAACGAATAAAAAGGAGAGGTCGCAAGACCTCTCTTTTTTTATATAGATAGGGATGTTTCTTTGTTCCTTTCTTGATTCGGCAAGAAAGGAACCGAAAGAAGCCGACTTAAGGGGCGCTTATTTACAAATGCGCCCCCTTAAGTATCCCCCGCCCTACTAATCGGGCGCAGCGGCATTCTTGCGTTTTTGGAATATGGTAGATAGGGAGGTTACGGAAGGCTGTTGCATTAAAAGAGAAAACTTTCGATAACCGAAAAAAATCCAGCATATTTGTGCTGCCTACCAATCGATAGAGGGGGATTTTCAAGGGGGGTCGCCTTCAGATGGTGACCCCCCTTGAACCGCCTCTTTGGGTACTTTCTTGGCGGAACAAGAAAGTACCGCCCCCGGCAGGGACAACAAAATGAAAGAGCACCGATAAAAAAGAGAGGTCTTTTGACCTCTCTTTTTTAGTTCATGGTTCCTTCTGCTTGGGTGAAGAGCCTGCCGATTCGCTTGCGCAGGGCAACGGCTTCTTTCGTGTCCTCCGTGCCGTGGGCGTCGATCCACCGGGCGGGGGCCTCCTGGGCCTGCTTTAAGGTCACAAGATCCAGGCTCAGATTTGCCACCCGGAAGGTGGGAAGTCCCGACTGCCGGGAGCCGAAGAAATCGCCGGGACCCCGGATCGCCAGGTCCTCCTCCGCGATCTTAAAGCCGTCGGTGGTCTTGCATAGGGCCTTTAAGCGGCGGTTCGTTTCGGGATTTTTGTTTTGAGAGGTTAGGATGCAGTAGCTTTTCGCGCTGCCGCGACCTACCCGTCCCCGCAGCTGATGGAGCTGGGAAAGACCGAACCGGTCCGCGTCCTCAATGACCATCAAGGTAGCATTGGGCACGTCCACACCCACCTCGATAACGGTGGTGGCAACCAATATATCCGCGTTTCCCGCGGCAAAGTCCGCCATGATCGCGTCCTTTTCCGACCCCTTCATCTGTCCGTGAAGAAGCGCTACCCGCAGGTCCGGGAAGACCTTCTGCTGCAAGGTCTCCGCCCAAAGCGTTGCGGCTTTCATATCTAAAGATTCCTCCACCGCCGGGCAGACCACATAGCACTGATGCCCCTCATTTACCTGCTTGCGGATAAAGGCGTTAATGCGGGCGCGCATAGTTTCCCCAACCAAAAATGTGTCCACCGGCTCTCTGCCGGGAGGCAGCTCGTCGATGATGGAAAGATCCAGATCGCCGTACATCAGGAGCGCCAGGGTCCGGGGAATGGGGGTTGCGGACATAACGAGAAGATGGGGCGTTTCGCCCTTTTCTGCCAGTTTTGCCCGTTGCGCCACACCGAAGCGGTGCTGCTCGTCGGCGATCACAAGACCCAGATCCGAGAAAACCGTGGTATCCGACAGCAGGGCGTGGGTACCGATGACCATATCCGTATCGCCGGCGGCAATCAAATCTCGCGCCTCTTTTTTCTGCTTTGCCGTCAGCGCACCCGTAAGGAGGGTGACCCGGATGCCAAGGGGCGCAAAGAGTTTCTGGAAGGACTTACAGTGCTGCTCCGCCAAAATTTCCGTAGGCGCCATCAGCGCCGCCTGCTTTTTGTTCTTGATGGCAAGGTAGGCTGCCGCTGCCGCCACCATGGTCTTGCCGCTGCCCACATCGCCCTGGACCAGCCGGTTCATCGGCGCGCCTTTTTTAAGGTCCGCAACGATCTCCTTGATGGTCCGCACCTGGGCATTTGTCAGCCGGAAGGGGAGAATTTTTGCGAAGGGAGCAAGATCCGTGTCCTTGTAGGGGGGCGCGGATTTGGTGCTTCTTGCGGCGCGCATCAGGGAAAGACCTGCGGAAAACAGGAAAAATTCCTCGAAAATAAGCCGCTTTTTCGCCATCTCCGCCTCCTCCATGGAAGAAGGCTGATGGATGGCGTAGTACGCCCGGTCCGCGGGCAAAATACCGTACTGATTCCGGATCTCCTCCGGCAGGATCTCCTCCGGGGTGTCGCAGATAGCAAGAGCCTGCTGCACCGCCTTCAGGACTGATGCGTTGGAAAGTCCGGCGGTGAGGGGGTACACCGGCAAAATGCGCCGGGTGGTGATGGGGGTAGAGTCCGGGCGCTCGAAGACCGGAGAAGTCATGCCGTAGCCGGCATAGTCCCCGTTTAAAGTGCCGTAGAAAATGTACTCCTGCCCGTATTGCAGCTGCTGGGCAGTGAATTTCTGATTGAAAAAGGTCAGGGTCAGCCGCCCGGTGTGGTCCGCCACCTGAACTCGGGTCAGATCCAGACCCTTTCGGATGTGGGCGGAGCGGGGTGTGCCCATGACCACCGCCTTGAAGCAGGCAGGTACGCCGATCTCCAAAGCGTCGATGGTAATGAACTTTGTCCGGTCCTCATAGTACCGGGGGAAGTGGCAGATGAGATCCTCTAAGGTGCGGATATTCAGGGCGGCAAACTGCTTTGCCTTTGCGGGACCAACGCCCTTTAATATGGTAATGGGGTCCGAAAGCTTTGCCAAACGCGCCACCTCCCTTTCGTTTTTCTATATTGTACCATAGCCACCTGCCGATTTCTATGGAAACTTGCATATTTTTTCCGGGCCGTGCAAACAATACCACCGAACACAGAAAAATTGGAGGTTTTACTATGTTTCGAGTTCGTTTGACGGCGGTTTTGCTTGCCCTTTGCCTGGCGCTTGGGGTAGGGGGCAGCGTCCTGGCCGCCCAGGTGGACAGCGATGCCACCTACTGTTTTACTGCCCAGGATTTTTCCTCTAAGGAAGAGAGAATCACAGGCATCTGCATCACCGGTCTTCCTGAGGAGGGCGCGGTATATTTGGGCAATCGCCTGCTGAAGCCGGGGGATATCCTCACCGCGGACCAGGTGGAGAAGATGACCTTTTCTCCCGTTCGTACCCAGGAGGACAAGATTGCGCAGGTGACTTACCTGCCCATCTATGAAAACCGTGTGGAGAAAAACGCGGTAATGACCATCTCCATCCGGGGAAAAGAGGATAAAGTCCCCGCGGCGGAAGATAGCCTGCTGGAGACCTATAAGAATCTGCCCGTGGAGGGAAAGCTGAAAGCAGAAGACCCCGAGGGGGAGAAGCTGACCTACACCCTGGTCCGGGGTCCCAAGCGGGGGGAGCTGGAAATCCGGGAGGACGGCACTTTCCTCTACACCCCCAAGAAGAATAAGGTGGGTGTGGACTCCTTCACCTACACCGCCGCCGACCCCCAGGGCAATGTGTCCCGGGTCGCAACGGTAACGGTGCAGATCTTAAAGCCCACCGATGCCCGGCAGTATACGGACACGGTGGGTATGGATTGCCGGTTCGCGGCGGAGTGGATGAAAAATACCGGTCTTTTCGTAGGTGAAAAGGTAGCCGGCGAGGAGTGCTTCTACCCGGAAAAGACCGTCAGCCGGGCGGAGTTTCTGACCATGCTTGTAAAGACCCTGGACATTCCCACGGATAGCGATGCCCAGATGCCTGCGGATACCCCCGCCTGGCTGAAGCCCTACCTTGCGGCAGCCATCCGGGCGGGACTGACGGACGGCACGCCCAGCAAGGAGACCTCCTGGCAGCAGGAGATCACCGGAGCGGAGGCGGCGGTGATGGTGCAAAACGCCCTGGATTTGGCGGCAAAGGATGTGCTTTCTCTGCGTGAGGAGGACCCGGATTGGGCAGCGCCTGCTCTGGCGGTGATGGCGGTAAACGGCATCGAGCTTTCCGCGGGGGATGCCCTCACAAGAGCGGAGGTAGCGAAGATGCTCTACCAGGTCCACGATCTCAGCGCCGATGCCCCCGGCATGGCAGTGCTGCGCATGCAGAAATAAAAAAGACCCTCCTCGCTATCTTTGCGAGGAGGGCTTGCCCGACGTGACAATCTAAGGGGTGCGCTTCCGGTCCCTGCCGGGGG
>JAZSAB010000078.1:0-5786 GCA_045601675.1 Faecousia sp. | reverse complement strand
GAAATTCACCACTCTGCCCTGGGCATCGGTGATTCTGCCGTCATCCAGCACCTGCAACAGCACATTCAGCACATCGGGGTGCGCCTTTTCGATTTCGTCGAAAAGCACTACGCTATAAGGCTTTCTGCGGATCTTCTCCGTCAGCTGACCGGCTTCATCGTAGCCAACATAGCCGGGAGGCGAGCCAATAAGCTTGGAGACAGTGTGTTTTTCCATATACTCGGACATATCCAAACGGATAAGGGAGTCCACGCTGTCAAACAGATCATCTGCCAGGCACTTTACAAGCTCCGTCTTACCCACACCGGTAGGACCGACGAAAATGAAGGACACCGGCTTTTTCTTTGGGTTGATGCCCACTCTGTTTCTGCGAATGGCTCTTGCCACCGCGTCCACCGCCTCATCCTGACCCACGATATGGGTCTTCAGACGGTCTGCCAGCTCCTGGAGTTGGGTGTATTCCTGGGCCTTAATTTTACTTGCGGGGATCTTGGTCCAGAGTTCAATGATCCGGGCAAGGTTTTCCATGGTCACCGCGGGAGTGGGAAGCTTTTCCAGCTCCTCAATGCGGTCGGCGATCTTGCAGAGCTTGCTACGGATCTCCGCCAAGCGCTTATAGTTTTCATTCTCCGTATCCTCGGTAAGCATACGAAGCTCCAGTTCGTAATCGTCCCGCTCTTTCTTAAGCTCCGCAAGCTCGGAGATCTGCTTGCTTCGCAGGTTAAGATCCGAGCAGGCTTCGTCCAAAAGATCGATGGCCTTATCCGGCAGGAAACGGTCCGTAATATAGCGCTCGGGGGGGATAACGCACTGCCGTGCGATCTCCGGAGAGATACTGACACTGTGGAATTCCGCATAGCTCTTTGCGATACCCTGGAGGATCTGGCAGGCCTCTTCGATAGAAGGCTCCGCAACATTCACAGGCTGGAAACGGCGCTCCAGTGCCGCGTCCTTTTCGATGTGCTTGCGATACTCGTTAAAAGTGGTTGCGCCGATGACCTGGATCTCGCCACGGGAGAGGGCGGGTTTCAGGATATTTGCGGCGTTCATAGAGCCTTCCGCGTCGCCTGCGCCCACCAGGTTATGAACCTCGTCGATAACCAAAATGATGTTGCCGCAGGCCTTGATTTCACCGATCAGGCTCTTCATACGGCTCTCGAACTGACCACGAAACTGTGTGCCGGCAACCAAAGAAGTAAGATCCAAAAGGAACACTTCTTTGTCACGGAGCTTATAGGGCACATCTCCCGCAACGATCCTTTGGGCAAGGCCTTCCGCAATAGCCGTTTTGCCGACACCGGGCTCACCGATCAGGCAGGGGTTATTCTTCTGCCGGCGATTGAGAATCTGGATCACACGCTCCGTCTCCACATCTCTGCCGATGACTCTATCCAGCTTTCCCTCCCGGGCTCTGCCGGTGAGGTTCATGCAGTAGCTGTCCAGGAATTTATGCTTTTTGGATTTTCCCTTGGGGGCATCCTTCTCGACCGGTTCTTCCTGCTTAGCGAGCAGGTTCTCGCTACCGTGCTGCATAGAACCGAAGAGCTGATTGAGCATAGGAAATGTCGCGGTGCGGCTGTCGGGCTCTTCATCGTCGCCCATCTCCTGCTGACCGAACATACCGCTCATTTCATCGGTGAGGGCATCCAGGTCATCGTCGGAAAAGCCCATCTGCTTGACTGCCGCATCGATCTGGGGAATACCCAGTTTCCGGGCGCATTTAAGGCAAAAACCTTCGTTCATAGCAACGCCGTTTTCCACCTTGGTGATGAAAATTACGGCGATATTTTTCTTACATTTTGTGCACAGTTTAGGCTGCATACAAATTCACGACCTTTCGCTGAGGAACATAAAAACAGTTATTCCGGGCACTCGAACACATCCACCCCGTCGTCATACCAAAGGTGGGTCATATAGAGTCCTCCGGGGGGCACGGTGGGACCTGCGGCGGTGCGGTTGCCGGAGTCTAAGATCGCGCCGATCTCCTCGGGTTTGATCTTACCCTCCGCCGCGTAGACGATGGTGCCTGCCATGGCTCTTGCCATATTATAAAGGAAGCCGTTGGCGCACACACGCAGGAAGATCATATTCCCCTGCCGCTCCACGTTATAGTAGTATACGGTGCGGACCGTGGATTTAACATCCGTACCCACAGACCGTACGGCGGCAAAATCGTGGGTTCCCACAAACTGGTCTGCCGCCTGCTGCATAATTTTTTCGTCCAGATGCCGGGGATAGAACCAGGCGCGATTCACATGGAACGGGTCCCGGACTCTGGAATTGTAGATCACATAGGTGTATTCCTTTTTCGCGCAGGAGCCGATGGCGTTAAAGTTTTCGTTCACTTCAAATGCCTTACTGACAACGATATCTGCTGGCAGATGGGTATTGAGGGCGTATGGGACCCGGTCCGCGGGGATGGTGGATTCCGTACGGAAATTCGCAACATAGCATCTTGCGTGGACACCGGCATCCGTGCGACCGCAGCCGGTGACATGGACATCATGCCCCACCACCATGGCGATGGCTTTCTCCAGGGTCTGCTGAACGGTCGCCAGATTCTTTTGGATCTGCCAGCCGTGGTAAGCCGTGCCCTCGTAGGACAAAAATAAAGCAATGTTTCTCATACTTACCTCACAGACCGAAAGAGCGCAGCACCCATACCACCACAAACAGTACGATGGCAACCAAAAATGCCATATAATCGTTGCGCTGGTAACGCAAAAGCTTCATCTTGGTACGACCCTCGCCGCCTTGGTAGCAGCGGCACTCCATAGCCGTGGCAAGCTCGTCCGCTCTGCGGAAAGCGCTGATAAACAGGGGTACCAAAATCGGTACCAGCGCCTTTACCCGCTGCATGAGATTTCCGCTTTCGAAGTCCGCGCCTCTTGCCTTTTGGGCGCAGATGATCTTATCAGTCTCCTCAATGAGGGTGGGGATAAAACGCAGCGCAATGCACATCATCATAGAAAGCTCATGGACGGGCACATGAATGACCTTAAGAGGCTTCAGGAGGGTCTCCAGTCCGTCGGTGAGAGAAATGGGAGATGTGGTATAGGTAAGCAGGAATGTGCCGGTGATCAGCATCAGGATTCTTGCTACCATAAAGATGGCGCGCACTACGCCCTCTAAGGTGATTCGGACTTTCCAAACGGTAAGAAGCACCGTTTCACCGTCGGTGAAAAACAGGTTCAAAACACCCGTAAATACCAGGATAAATACCAGGGGTTTCATACCCCGGACAATGGACTTCAGCGGTATTTCCGAAACCGCGATCACAACTGCCAGGAAGACGAATACCACAGCATAGGATACCCAGCTTACTGCAGTAAAGAGCATAGCAATATATGCCACCAGGAACAGAAGCTTCGTCCTGGGGTCTAAACGATGGATCACGGAATTTCCCGGGAAATACTGACCTAAGGTAATGTCTTTAAGCATTGGCGCTGCCTCCCTTCAAACGGGTGAGCACCGCTACCGCCTGCTCGATGGTATACACCGGCTCCACATCCACGCCCAGCTCCTGCAGGCGCAGAAATACTCTTGTGATCTCCGGGATGTCAAGACCCATCTGAAGAAGCTCCTGGGCATGACGGAATACTTCCATCGGCGCTGCATCCATCACAAGATGGGCGCCGTTCATCACAAAAAGCCGCTGGGAGAGCCTTGCCACATCCGCCATGGAATGGCTGACCATCATGACAGTGGCATTTTTTGCCCTTCTATAATCCTCAATATTCTTGAGGACCTCTTCCCTGCCCTCCGGGTCAAGACCGGCGGTAGGCTCGTCCAGGATCAAAACCTCCGGCTCCATTGCCAGCACACCGGCAATCGCCACACGGCGTTTCTGTCCGCCGGAAAGGTCAAAGGGAGAAACGCTAAGCTGCTCCTCTGTAAGACCAACCAGCTTGGCAGACTCCCGGACACGGCGGTCGATCTCCTCCTTGGAAAGTCCCATATTCTTGGGACCAAAGGCGATATCCTTATATACCGTCTCCTCAAAAAGCTGATACTCCGGGTACTGGAACACAAGTCCCACCCGGAAGCGGCACTGCCGGGTCAGCTTCTTATCGGACCAAATATCCTTGCCGTCCAGCAATACGCTGCCGGCAGTCGGCTTTAAAAGTCCGTTTAAGTGCTGGATCAAGGTAGACTTACCCGAGCCGGTATGTCCGATAATGCCGATAAACTCTCCCCGCTCCACGCTGAAGGACACATCCTCCAGGGCGGTATGCTGGAAAGGCGTACCGACACTATATATATGCTGCAGGTTTTTAACCTCCAAAATAGGTGCCACGTTACTTCCTCCAGTGGGTCAGACCTTCAAAAAATCATAAAGTGTCTGCGCACATTCTTCTACATTCAGCCGCTGGGGCTTAAGATTAAATCCTCTGTCTTCCAGTTCCTTACAGAGCTCTACCGTATCAGGAGCCGCAAGGCGCAGTTCGTGGAGCTTCTCCACATGGGTAAATACTTCCTCAGGTGTTCCGTCCAGAGCGACCTTGCCCTCATGAAGCACCACCACACGGCCGCACTGGGCGGCTTCATCCATGTGATGGGTAATGAGGATCACGGTGATTCCCTTTTCTTTATTGAGGCGGCGGATGGTTTCCATGACCTCCCGTCTGCCCTTGGGGTCCAGCATAGCCGTAGGCTCATCCAGGACGATGCACTTGGGCTCCATGGCAATCACACCGGCAATGGCGATGCGCTGCTTCTGACCGCCGGAGAGCAAATGGGGCGCGTGATTGCGGTACTCGTACATACCGACCTGCTTTAATGCTCTATCCACTCTTTGGCGGATGGCGGGGCTGGCAACGCCTAAGTTCTCAGGACCGAAAGCCACGTCCTCTTCCACCACGTTGGCGACGATCTGGTTGTCCGGATTCTGGAACACCATGCCAACGGTCTTGCGGACAGCAATCAGCAGATCGTCGTTTTTCGTGTCCATTCCCCAAACGGTGACACTGCCGCCGCAAGGGAGCAATATGGAATTAAAATGCTTGGCAAGGGTGGATTTTCCACAGCCGTTGCCGCCTAAAATCGCCACCAGGCTGCCCTCTTGGATGCTTAAGTTCAGATCCTCAAATACGACAGCGCCGGGCGTGTCATCCACGCCCGGATAAGTATAGGATAAATGAGATACCTGAATACTCAAAGTATTTCCTCCGTTTCTCAGGGAGTCCATCTGCCGGTGGCACCACAGGGCAAGATTCCGCCGGTGGACTGCACGGGAAGACCCAGCTCGCCCACTTCGGTCTTGCCGCCCCGGAGGCCGCCAAAGACCACATCGGAGGCATAGCCCACTGCAGAGGGTGCTAGTCCGGTGGTATAAGAGTTGATAATCACAAACAAGGGATTGTCGGTAAGGAGCTTGCCCACTTCCAAAAGGAAGGGATAGAAGCTGGTCTCCATTTTCCAAATTTCACCGCTGGGACCTCTTCCGTAGCTGGGAGGGTCCATAATAATGCCGTCATACCGGCGGCCACGGCGGATCTCGCGCTGGATAAACTTACCGCAATCGTCCACGATCCAATGGATGGGACGGTCTGCAAGGCCGGATGCCATAGCATTTTCCTTTGCCCAGGCGACCATACCCTTAGAGGCATCTACGTGGTACACCTCTGCCCCACCGGCCGCTGCTGCAAGGGTCGCGCCGCCGGAATAGGCAAACAGGTTCAGCACCCGCACCGGCCGTCCGGCGGAAGCAACCTTATCCCGGATAAAATCCCAGTTGGCTGCCTGCTCCGGAAACACACCGGTATGCTTAAAATTCATAGGCTTGA
>JAZSAB010000077.1:0-12512 GCA_045601675.1 Faecousia sp. | reverse complement strand
ACGACTCCTTGGCTCACAGACCGACATGGCTCCGATCCGACTTACCCCGAACAGCTGCGTGCATTCCGGGACAGCCTGGGTGACAGCCTGGTGCTGGTGGACGACGATGAGATCATCAAGGTCCACGTCCACACCAACGATCCCGGCAAGGCGCTCCACGAGGCAATGGACTACGGCTCCTTCGTCACCGTGAAGATTGAGAATATGCGCCTGCAGCACACCGAAAAGGTTATGAGCGAGCAGGAGATCGCACCCAAGATCGCAGAGCCTGAAAAGCCCTGCGGCGTGGTTTCCGTTTGCGCCGGCGACGGTCTGGCGGATGTGTTCAATAACCTGGGTGTAGACGCGATCATCTCCGGCGGTCAGACTATGAACCCCAGTACCCAGGACATCCTGGAGGCTGTGAACAAGGTCCCCGCGGAAACCGTCTATGTGCTGCCCAACAACAAGAACATCATTATGGCTGCCGAGCAGGTGGACGCGCTGACTCCCAAGCATGTTGTGGTGATCCCCAGCAAGACCGTTCCCCAGGGCGTTACTGCTATGCTGAACTTCAACCCCGAGGGCTCTGAGGAAGAAAATGTTTCCGCTATGACCGAGTCTCTCGCAACGGTAGAGACCATGCAGATCACCTACGCTGCCCGCAACTCCGATTTCGATGGCTACGATATCCACGAGGGCGATTATCTTGCTATCTACGAGAAGGCACTGTTCGGCACCAGTAAGGACATCAAGGTCCTGTTGCGCTCCCTGGCCGAGAAGGTCCGGGACGCCGGCAAGGAATTCATCACCATCTACTACGGCGCGGATATCAAGGAAAAGCATGCCCAGAAGGCTGCGGATCTGTTCGCGGAAATCTGCCCCGATGCGGATGTGAATTTGATTTGTGGCGGTCAGCCCGTATATTATTACCTGATCTCCGCAGAATAAGTTTGCTACAAAGGTCCTCTGCCCCGGCAGCGGACCTTTGCTTATTATGAATCCCAGATATGCTTTTTGCATACATTTTTGGGTGGAGGTGATCGTGTGCGCAAACCGGATCTGAAAAAGTTATGGAACAAAGGTGTGGAAACATTCCACTACATTGCAAAGCTGCGGGTCTCGGTGTATGCCGCCCACGCATCCTTCTTTATTATTCTGTCTTTATTTCCTACCCTTGTGCTGCTTTTGGGTCTTCTGCGCTACACCGGGCTTTCCGTGGATACCCTTACGGATCTGCTGATCGGTGTGATCCCCCAGGCGCTGATCCCGGCGGCAAAGAACATCATCATAAACACCTATAAGAACACCACCGGTACCATTCTTTCCATTTCCGCGATTATCGCTCTTTGGTCTGCCGGCAGAGGGGTATACAGCCTGCTGACGGGACTCAATGTCATTTATGAAGCAAAGGAAAACCGCGGCTACTTTCTGACCCGGGGCATCTGTATGCTCTACACTTTCTTGTTCCTCCTCGTATTGCTGCTGACGCTGGCGCTTTACCTGTTCAGCACTTCCCTTTTGCAGCAGATTGCTATGTTCGACGGTGGTATCGTCAATTTTCTAACACAAATCGTTGATCTGCGTGTGATCCTGCTGCTTTTGGTGCAGACGGGTCTGTTTACCGCCATGTTTATGGCCCTTCCCAACCACAAAAACACCTTCGGTGACAGTTTCCCCGGCGCGGTGTTCGCATCCATCGGCTGGCTGGTGTTTTCCGATCTTTTCTCCCGGTATGTGGATTTCTTCCCCCGGTACGCCAACATCTACGGCTCCGTTTACGCGGTGGCGCTGGGAATGCTTTGGTTATACAGCTGTATTTCCATCGTCTTTTACGGCGGTGTGCTCAATCAGCTATTGAAAAAGAAGGAACAATAAATCCGAAATTTTTATGAACAGCCTTTTTATTACAGATTGTTCATATTTTCGCTATATAATAGTGATCGTTAGGAGGTGTCGCAGATGTTTGGATTTGTCATGGCAAATACAGGCGAGCTGCCGAAAGAACGGCGCAGCCGCTACAACAGCATATACTGCGGCATCTGCAGGCGCATCCGGGAAGAAGCGTCCCAGGTCGCCCGGCTGGGGCTGAGCTACGACATGGCGTTTCTCGCCATGCTGCTTATGAGCCTTTATGAGCCGGAGGAAAGTACCGGTGACCGTGCCTGCCTGCTCCACCCCTGCAAATCTCGCAGTTGGGTGGATAACGAGTATATCGGCTATGCCGCATCTATGAACATCGCCCTTGCCTATTATAAGGCGCTGGACGATTACGAGGACGACGGCTCTTTGGGCGCAAAGCTCCTCTCCTCTGCCCTCTCCGGCTACATTCCAAAGATTCGAGAAAAATATCCCCGGCAATGCCAGGCGATGGAAGAATGCATCCACGAGATCCGTATATTGGAATCCCAGGGCTGTAAAAACCCCGACGAGCCTGCCGGCAGCTTCGGTCGGCTGATGGCTGCGCTTTTTACTTACCGGGAGGATATGTGGGCAGAAGTTCTGCAGCAGATGGGCATAGCGCTGGGTCGGTTCATTTACCTTGCCGATGCGGCTGTTGACTACCGCGCGGATAAGAAAAAGCACGCATATAACCCCTTCATCGCCATGGGCATGGATGAAGATTTCGAAACCTGGGATAAGTACCTAACTATGGCAATGGCACGGTGTACCAAGGCTTTTGAGCATCTGCCCCTGGTGCAGGACAAGGACATCTTGGATAACATTCTGTATAGCGGTGTGTGGATCCAGTACCGCGCAAGACAGAAGAAAAATTCCTCTGGAGGAAACGGGAATGAATGATCCCTATCGCGTTTTGGGGGTAAGCCCCGACGCATCTGACGATGAAATCAAGCGCGCCTACCGGCGCCTTGCAAAAAAATACCACCCGGACCTAAATCCGGGCGATAAGGTTGCCGCCAAGAAAATGCAGGAGATCAATGCCGCCTACGAGCAGATCAAAAACCCCGAAAAGGCGCAGCGGTCCTATGGTGGCAGTAACAGCTATGGCGGACAGCAGAGCTACGGTGGCTATGGTCAGCAAGGCTACGATCCCTTTGGCGGCGCATGGCAGCGCACCTATACGAATCAGCAGTCCGGTGACCGCTATCAGCAGGGCGCTTATCAGTACATTATGTACGGCCGCTACCAGGAGGCGCTGAATATCCTGAACTCCGCTTCGGAGCGAAACGCCCGCTGGTACTACCTTTCCGCCCTTGCCAACGACGGTCTCGGAAACCAGGTCACCGCCCTGGAGCACATCCGCAAGGCCGTGTCTATGGATCCCAGCAACCGGGAATACCTGGACGCTTTGGACGAGATTGAAAACGGCGGTGCTGCCTACCGCCGCCGGGCAGGCAATTTCCGTGGCTTCTCCATGGGCGCGATCCCCTGCTCTTCCATATGTCTTTTCTATCTTGCACAGATGTTCTGCTGCAACGGCATATACTGTTGCTAATAAAAACCCGTGTCAGTCGACACGGGTTTTTTCTTCTTTTTTCGCTTTCCGCTCTGCGGCTTTTTTCTTCACAGCCGCCTTCAAGCGGTCTTTCATATCCACCAGGACCGCAAGGGTCTTTTGGTCGTTGGGGAAAAGCCATTTCAGAAACAAAATGGCAAGGGCCACAGTAACGATCTTCTCCGGGGAAATGGGCACCCACAAAAAGGTAAGATACGCGCCGGCAACCACCATCATCCATTCGATGTTAAAGTAAACGCCTACGCCCATCATAATGTAGGACCAGCCGTTGGTGATCATCCAACCCAGTGCGAAGCAAAACAGCAGCCGGGGATTCGTTATAAATAAAACCGCCTTTTTAAGCAGATGCTTTGCTTTCTCTTTCATTCTTTGTTATCCCTTATACTTCGTAATACCCTAAGACCTCGGTGGGACCTTCCAAAATGAGCGTGTCCACTTCTTCCTCACCCTTTACGGTCAGGGACAGGATACCGCCCTGATTTTCGGCGATCAGCTTGCCGCCGGGAAGCTTTCCCTGGAGCCAAAGTGTCACCGCCGTTGATCCGCAGCCGGTGCCGCAGGCAAGAGTATAGTCCTCTACGCCCCGCTCATAAGTAAGCACACGGACGGTCTTCTCATCCAGCCAGGTGTAGAAGTTTACATTGACACCCTTCGGAAACGCAGGATCGTCACGCAAGGAAAGCGCCAAGCTTAGAAGCGCATCCTTATGGTCGAATGTGAGGCCTGGGATCTCCTTTACCGCATGGGGAATACCGGGGTCACCCAGCTCCACATAGCTGACGTCTTCTTTTCTGTGAAGATCCGCAATGCTGGGGTTATTCAGCTGCACCCGGTACTGATTCTCATTGAGCCGCTCCCCGGGCACAAGTCCCGCATCGGTCTCGATGACCATTTTCTCTCCCGCAATGCCGTTATCATAGGCATAGCGGCAGAGGCAACGGCTTCCGTTGCCGCACATCTCCCCCCGGGAGCCATCCGGATTATAGAAATGGAGCTTAAAATCCGCGATCTCGGAGTGATCCAGCGCCATGAAACCGTCGGCGCCGCTCTCCCTGCACAGCTTTAACGCAAGTGCGGAAAAATCCAGAGACTTGCCACGGGCGTCAATGACCATAAAGTCATTTCCCGCGCCGCTTAAATGGGTACACTTCATATTATTCTCCCATCAGGTGCGTCATATTGTAAAGTCCGGCGGCTTTTCCCTCTAAGAACCGGGCTGCCTCCACGGCACCGTCGGCAAACATACCTCTGTCCCTTGCCTCGTGGCGGAGGGTCAGGGTCTGGCTCGGAGTGCAGATATGAACCTCATGGATACCCACGATGGCGCCCATACGAAGAGAAGAGATGCCGATCTCGTCCTTCTGCCGCTTTCCCTCACCAGAGCGTCCACAATTTGCGTATGCATCAGGACGGACTTCCTTAATGGCATCAAAGAGCATTTTCGCCGTGCCGCTGGGGGCATCAACCTTGCGGGTATGATGGACCTCCACGATCTCAATATCCGCATCGGGGAAATATGCAGCGGTCTCCTTTGCCACACGGCAAAGCACCGCGATACCCAGGCTCATATTGCCGGCATAAAATACGGGGATCTGCTCCGCTGCCCGGAGGATCCATTCTTTTTCCTCCTCCGTATGACCGGTGGTACCGACCACAACACTGCAGCCGTGCTCCTTGGCATAGGAGAGCACATCCGGTGCGGCGCTGTGGTGAGAAAAGTCAACGATCACATCCGCCTTGCAATCCGGAAGCTCCCGGAAGCTGCGGGGAACGTCGTTTTCACCGTCGGCGCTTACAAGACCGACGATCTCATCCCGGAGCCGTTCCTGCAGGAGCTTTCCCATAGCGCCGTTGGCGCCGCAGAGGATCACTCTCATTTCAGTACCCCCAGTTTGCGCATCTCCGCGAAGAGCTTCTCCCGGTTAGCGCTTTCCATCAGGGTAAGGGGCATACGGACATACTCCTGACCGAAGCCCATAGCCGCCACTGCTGCCTTGGCAGGGATGGGGTTGACTTCGCTAAACAACAGGTTAATCAGCGGCAGGTACTTGCACTGCAGCTGCGCCGCGCCGGCCACATCGCCCCGGAAGAACTTATCGCACATTTCCACGGATTCCTTAGGAACCACATTGGAAAGGACGCTGATGCAGCCTGCGCCGCCCATAGAGAGCATAGGCACAGTGATACCGTCCTCACCGGAGTAAACATCGATCTTATCGCCACAGCGGGCAAAGATCTCCACCACCTGGCTCATATTGCCGCTGGCCTCCTTCACGCCCACGATATTGGGGTGCTCTGCAAGGGCAGCCACCGTAGCAGGAAGCAGATTGCAGCCAGTACGGGAGGGTACGTTATACAGGATCACAGGTCTGTCTGAAGTATCGGCAAGGGCGGAATAATGGGCGATCAGACCATTCTGGGTCGCCTTATTGTAATAGGGGGTAACTGCCAGCAGCGCATCCGCGCCATCGTCACAGGCGCTCTTGGCAAAGTCCAGCACGTGGGCAGTATTGTTGGTACCAACGCCGGCAACCACGGGAACCCGTCCGTTCACATGCTTGACAGTAAAACGGATCACTGCCTTGCGCTCCTCCTGAGAGAGCGTAGCGCTTTCACCGGTAGTGCCTACGGCAACCAGGGCGTTAATGCCGGATTCGATCTGGAAATCAATGAATTTTGCCAGCGTATCATAGTCCACGCCGGTAGAGGTCATAGGGGTGATCATGGCCGTAGCCATACCCTTAAATACGGTTTTTTTCATACCGAGACCCTCCTTCTTTAGTATCTGTGTTTATTCTACCACAGGATTCCATAAAAGAAAATAGGGTAAATAAAATTTTCTTGTAAGGTGTGTGCGTTTTGCACAAAGAAATAGCGTTAAAACTGTGAAAATCCACGGTTGCCAATTATTTCTTGTTGTGATATTATTATAGCATCCCAACATAGGGCATTCTACTCCACAAAATAGGTGTCCTGTGAAATAAAAAGGAGGATAACTACCCGTTAGACTCACGGTGCGGCAGTGTGGAGACCTGTCGTAATGCCGACCACACATTTTTACGGTGGCGGTGAGAGCACACGCGAGGAGTCGGTGTGTTTAGAGTCGAGAAAGTATGGCAAACGTAATCCTGAAAGACATCATGAAGATCTACCCCTTCAGCGGTGAAGAGGGCAAGAAGTTCAAGAAGGGCCAGAAGGCCGCTGCCAAGAAGAAGGCAGAAGATGTCATCGTCGACGCTCACGAAGAGAGCAAGAAGCCGAAGCTGCAGGTCACTGAGAAGGGCGTTATCGCCGTTCAGCAGTTCAGCCTGGAGATCAAGGACAAGGAATTCATCGTTCTGGTTGGTCCTTCCGGCTGTGGTAAGTCCACCACTCTTCGTATGATCGCTGGTCTGGAAGAGATCTCCGGCGGCGAGCTGTGGATCGGCGACAAGCTGGTCAATGACGTTGCTCCTAAGGACCGCGATATCGCAATGGTCTTCCAGAGCTACGCACTGTACCCCCACATGACTGTTTACGAAAACCTGTCCTTCGCTCTGAAGCTGCGTCACGTTCCCAAGGACGAGATCGACCGCAAGGTTAAGGAAGCTGCTGAGATCCTGGACATCACCCAGTACCTGGGCCGTAAGCCCAAGGCTCTGTCCGGTGGTCAGCGTCAGCGTGTTGCTATCGGCCGTGCGATCGTCCGTGATCCTCAGGTCATGCTGATGGACGAGCCCCTCTCCAACCTGGACGCTAAGCTGCGTAACCAGATGCGTGCTGAGATCATCAAGCTTCGCGAGCGTATCAATACCACCTTCGTTTACGTTACCCACGACCAGACCGAGGCTATGACCCTGGGCGATCGTATCGTTATCATGAAGGATGGCTTCATTCAGCAGATCGGCACTCCTCAGGAAGTGTTCAATCACCCCTACAACCTGTTCGTAGCAGGCTTCATCGGCTCTCCCCAGATGAACTTCTTCGACGCAAAGCTGGTTAAGGTTAACGGCAAGTACGCTGTTGAGCTGTTCGGCCACACCGTTGAGCTGTCTGAGGACAAGCAGGCTCGCCTGGCTGCCAACGACGTTGAGGAACAGGAAGTTACTCTGGGTCTGCGTCCCGAGCACATCATGCCCGAGGCAAACGGCATCGTCGGCAGAATCGACGTTCACGAGCTGATGGGTTCTTCCATCCACCTGCACGTCAACATCCAGGGCAAGGACATCATCATGATCGTCTCCACTATGGATATGACTGCTGAGGATTTCGCAAAGATGTCCTCCGGCAACGAGATCACCTTTGGCTTCTCCGGCACCATTGCTCACGTTTTCAACAAGGAGACCGGCATCAACCTGGAAGCTTAATCTCATGCTACATAACGCACCTGCTTCGGCAGGTGCGTTTTTCTTATGTTTTTTCGCAAAAAACTCCTTGACAGAGCGTATTTCCTGTGATAGAATACTCGGGTAATGAAGAAGGCTACACATCCGCCTCACCGTTCGCTTAAGCAAAACGGTTAATATTCCACCGACCCATTGGGGTTACTGTGTGAGTATGGGGATGCTGTCAGCATCCGCTTTTGTTATTTTGTTTGGAGGTGCTTACCATCGCAAAATTAGAACATCAGCTCAACGAGGAGATCCAGGATAAGGAGATCCGCCTGATCGGTTTCGACGGCGCTCAGCTGGGAATCATGTCCGCCAAGGAAGCAAACGATATCGCTGAGGAGCAGGGTTACGATCTTGTGAAGATCTCTCCCAACGCTACCCCTCCCGTTTGCAAGATCATGGACTATTCCAAGTTCTGCTTCGATCAGAAGAAGCGTGAGAAGGAAGCCAAGAAGAACCAGAAGGTCGTGGAGATCAAAGAGATTCGTATGAGTCCCAGCATCGACACCAACGACTTCAATACCAAGGTTAAAAACGCCCTCAAGTTCCTGAAGGACGGCAACCGCGTTAAAGTCAGCGTGCGCTTCCGCGGTCGTGAGATGGCGCACACCAACTTAGGTGAGAAGCTGCTGATGGATTTTGCCGAGGCCTGCGCTGAGATCGCAACCATGGAGAAGAACCCCAAGCTGGAAGGTCGCTTTATGGCGATGTTCCTTACACCCAAGAATAGCAAGTAAGCTTGTTCTATTACCAAAGATACGGAAGGAGAACCAACTATGCCCAAGCTGAAGACCCATAGCGGTGCAAAGAAGAGATTCAACCTGACCAAATCCGGTAAGGTTAAGAGAGCCCGCGCTTACAAGAGCCATATCCTCACCAAGAAGGACACCAAGCGTACCCGTCGTCTGCGTACGACCGCCTACGCCGACGTGACCAACACCGCGACAGTGAAAAAGCTGATCCCGTACAAATAAGGATAGGAGGATACTGAAATGGCAAGAATCAAAGGCGCAATGATGACGCGCAAGAGAAGAAATGCTACCCTGAAGCTGGCTAAGGGCTACTGGGGTGCAAAGTCCAGACACTTTAAGATGGCTAAGCAGGCCGTCATGAAGTCCGGCAACTACGCTTACGTAGGCCGCAAGCTGAAGAAGCGTGACTACCGCAGACTGTGGATCACCCGTCTGTCTGCTGCTGTTAAGCCCTACGGCCTGAACTACTCCACCTTCATGAACGGTGTGAAGAAGGCTGGCATCGAGATGAACCGTAAGAGCCTGTCCGAGATGGCTATCCAGGACGCAACTGCTTTCGCAGCTCTGGTTGAGAAGGCAAAGGCTGCTCTGAACTAATTCTCACACAAAAGACCCTGCCCGAACGGCAGGGTCTTTTTGCTAAGAAACGAGGTGAAAGGATGAAGCTTTCCCATATTGCCACACGCTCCGGACGGCTTTCGTCCTTTCTGAAAAAGGAATTGGGGCTGTCCACCGGTCTTATGAACCGGCTCAAGTGGCAGGAAAAACTTTTAGTAAATGGAAAACCCCAACACGCGGATTACAATGTTCAAATAGGCGATGTGCTCACCGCGATTTTAGATGAGCCTGTGCCGGAGTATCCGACAGAGAATCTGCCCATTACCGTGCTTTACGAGGATGCACACATTCTGGCAGTGGACAAGCCGGCTGGTATGCTGATCCACCCCTCTGCCCACCGCAACACCGGGACTCTTGCAAACCGGGTCATCAGTTACTACCATAGGACCGGGCAAAGCTGCGCGTTCCACCCCATTACCCGGCTGGACCGGGACACCTTCGGCATCGTGCTGCTGGCAAAGAACGCCCACATCCACAGCATCTTTACCGCCATGCAGGAGGAAAGGAAGCTGCAAAAGGTCTACCACGCGGCGGTATACGGCGCTCCGGCAGAAGAAAGCGGCGTGATTGACCTGCCCATTGCAAGAAAGCCTCTGCCCAGCTTGCTGCGGGAGATCCGTGAGGATGGAAAACCCTCTGTGACCCAGTACCGGGTTTTGGAAACTGACGGTATTTGCAGTAAATTAGCGCTGATTCCGGTCACCGGAAGAACCCACCAACTGCGACTGCACTGCAGCCATATGGGCTACCCCATCTTAGGTGACCCCCAATACGGCAACGAAGAATCGCTGGCATATTCCAAGGAACGCAAAATAGAAAGTCAGCTCCTGTGCGCAAAGCGCCTTACCTTCCCCCACCCTATCACCGGAGAACTAATGACGATTTCCTCCCAAATGGACGCAGATATCAAATAAAAAAGCCTTGTGCGTTTGCACAAGGCTTTTCTTATTCTCTCTTATTTTGCGGAGGAGGTGGAGCGCAGGGTGACATCGTGGGCGCCGCCTTCCACGATGGAGACGGAGGACACCAGAGTCAGCTTTGCGTCCCGCTGCAGGTCGGGGATGTTGGTGACACCGCAGTTGCACATGGTGGACTTGACCTTATAGAGGCTTGCCTCCACATTGTCGTGCAGAGGTCCTGCGTAGGTGACGTAGGAATCGACGCCCTCTTCGAAGCTCAGCTTGGAAGAGCCGCCCAGATCGTAGCGCTGCCAGTTACGAGCGCGGTTGGAGCCTTCGCCCCAGTACTCCTTCATATAGGCACCGTTGACCATGACCTTCGGTGTGGGAGACTCGTCGAAGCGGGCAAAGTAACGACCCAGCATCATAAAGTCAGCACCCATAGCCAGAGCCAGGGTCATATGGTAATCGTGGACGATACCACCGTCGGAGCAGATAGGCACGTAGATGCCGGTCTCCTTAAAGTACTCATCACGGGCTGCGGCAACCTCGATCAGCGCGGTAGCCTGACCTCTGCCGATGCCCTTGGTCTCACGGGTAATGCAGATAGAACCGCCGCCGATGCCGACCTTAACAAAGTCTGCGCCTGCCTTAGCTAAGAACAGGAAACCGTCACGGTCGACTACGTTGCCTGCGCCGATCTTGACGCTGTCGCCATAGTTCTCACGGACCCAGGCGATGGTGTTTGCCTGCCAGCAGGTGTAGCCCTCGGAGGAGTCAATGCAAAGAACATCTGCGCCGGCATCCAGCAGAGCGGGAATGCGCTGGGCATAGTCACGGGTATTGATACCTGCGCCTACCAGGTAACGCTTTGCGTCATCCAGCAGTTCCAGGGGGTTTGCCTTATGGGAAGCATAGTCCTTACGGAAGACGAAGTACAAGAGTCTGTCCTCTTCGTCCACGATGGGCAGGCTGTTGAGCTTGTGCTCCCAAATGATGTCGTTGGCGAGCTTCAGGCTGGTGCCTACGGGAGCGGTGACCAGCTTTTCCCGGGGAGTCATAAAGGTCGCGACCTTCTCGCTGACATCCATACGGGAAACACGGTAGTCACGGCTGGTGACGATACCCAGGAGCTTGCCGTTGGCAGAGCCGTCATCGGTGATGGCTACGGTGGAGAAACCGTTCTTCTCCTTCAGAGCAAGAACATCTGCCAGCGTGTCTTCGGGGGTCAGGTTGGAAGCGGAGACCACAAAGCCGGCCTTGTAGCCCTTGACCTTTGCCACCATAGCCGCCTGGGACTCGATGGACTGAGAACCAAAAATAAAGCTCAGACCGCCTTCCTTTGCCAGGGCAATGGCCAGGCTGTCGTTGGAAACAGACTGCATAATTGCAGAAGTCAGAGGAATATTCAAAGAGATAGCGGGCTCTTCCTCACCCTTGCGGTACTTGGTAAGGGGGGTGCGCAGGGAAACGCGGTCGGGGATGCAATCCTCGGAAGTGTAGCCGGGGATCAGCAGGTACTCGCTGAAGGTGTGACTGGGCTCGGGATAAATGTATGCCATTTATAGTTACCTCCTGTGTCAGTTGTATAGATATATTACCATATATATTATCACAGCAAGTCCGCTTGGTCAAGCATTTCCTGCTATGGGAGTATACCAATATTTTTGTAAAAACAGCGGAAATTTTATTGCATTATGCTCCTGTTTGTGCTATATTTTTAAGTTGAGAATATGTGCTTATTTTTCACAGGATAAAGGAGAGATTCCGATGACATCTCAGGACAAGATCAGAAACATTGCGATCATCGCCCACGTCGACCACGGCAAGACTACCCTGGTGGACGAAATGCTGAAGCAGGGCGGTATTTACCGTGAAAACCAGGCAACCGTGGACCGGGTTATGGACTCCGGCGACTTAGAGCGTGAGCGTGGCATCACGATCCTGGCAAAGAACACCGCGGTGCGCTATAAGGATATGAAGATCAACATTGTCGATACCCCCGGTCACGCCGACTTCGGCGGCGAGGTGGAGCGTATCCTCAAGATGGTAAACGGCGTTATTCTGCTGGTAGATGCCGCGGAAGGTCCTATGCCCCAGACCCGTTTCGTTCTGCAAAAGGCACTGGAGCTGGGTCACAAGGTCATTGTGGCTGTCAACAAGGTGGACAAGCCCGATGCCCGTGTCCATGAAGTTATGGACGAAGTGCTGGAGCTGCTGCTGGACTTAGATGCCACTGACGAGCAATTTAACTCCCCCACCGTGTTCTGCTCCGGTCGCCAGGGTACCGCCTCCTACGGTCCTGACGAGGCTGGCAAGGATCTTATCCCCCTCTTTGAGACCATCGTAAACTACATTCCCGCACCCAGCGGAAGCGCAGATGAGCCTCTGCAGCTGCTGGTGTCCTCCATCGACT
>JAZSAB010000076.1:0-17050 GCA_045601675.1 Faecousia sp. | reverse complement strand
CGGCAGTACCTGCGGTGGTGGGAACAGCGATGGTGTAGACCGTGCGGTTCTTGGTGGGAGCAACGCCCTCCAGGGAGCGGACATCCGCAAACTCCGGGTTATTGATGATAATACCGATGGCCTTGCCGGTATCCATAGAGGGACCGCCGCCTACGGTGATCATATAATCTGCACCGGAAGCCTTATAAGCGGCAACACCGGACTGAACGTTCTCGATGGTGGGATTGGGCTTAATGTCGGAATAGATCTCATAAGCCATATTTGCAGCATCCAGCACATCGGTGACCTTCTTGGTAACACCGAACTTCAAAAGATCGGGGTCGGTGGCGATAAATGCCTTCTTAAGGCCCTTTGCGGCAACCAGACCGGGGATCTCCTGGATGGCGCCCTTGCCATGGTAGGAAATTGCGTTGGATACAAAACGATTTGCCATAATAAAACCTCCTGAATGTAATACGGAAGAATTTGGTTTATCCGTTAATTTTATTATAATTCATAACTTTATATCTGTAAAGCAAAAAATCCTGCCCCGGGCATTTCCCGGGCAGGATTCTGGTTCTGTTACAGCGCAGCCGCAGCATTTTCTGTGTCTTGCGCAATTTTCCAGGTCAGTTCCCTGGGGTAGAAGAAACGGATCTTCTCCGGTGCTACGGAGATGTCCACCGTTTGGGCGGTGCGCAGCTCGCCGTCCAGATTGATGCTGGTGGGTCCGTCGCAAATGATCTTTAAGTGATCGCTGCGGAAATGCCGGATCAGCTTCGGCAGTTTCTTATATTCGCCATTTTTATACTTACCGATGACCCCCAACACCTGCAGCCGGGACACGGGACTTACCAGCAAAATGTCCATCATTCCATCGGTGGGGTCTGCCTCCGGCACGGGGTTGAAGCCGCCGCCGTAATAGCGACCGTTGCAGGCGCATATCAAAGTCTGATCGCCATCAAAACGCTCGCCATTTATCTCCACCACATAGTGCTCTGTAATGCCCCGGATCACATTGACCACCGCAGAGGCGGCGTATGCGCGGAAACCGGAAAGCAGAGGGATGCGCTTATAGTTTGCAACATCCGTACCGATTCTGGCGTCCAGACCTACGGAGCAGATATTCAGGCTGTAGTCGCCGTTGCAAAGCAGCAGATCGAAGGTTTCCTCCTTGCAATCCAGGAGCTTTTCCAAATCATAGAAAGCATCCGGGTCGCTGAAAAGCTTGGTAAAATCGTTTCCGCTGCCGCCGGAATAAGCGGTGACCGCCACATTTTTGTATCCCGCCGCGCCGGCTACCACTTCGTTGAGCGTACCGTCGCCACCGCAGGCGTAGATGCGGTACTCCTCCCCGGTCTCGGCCGCCTGCCGGGCAAAATCACGGCAGCAACCGGGTGCGGGAGAGACCTTGATCTCATAGGAAAGTCCCCGGGCATCCATGATCTCACGGATCTTCTTTGTATAGGACTTTGTCCGGTCACGACTGCCTGCCGCGGGGTTGATGATAAACAGGTGCTTCATTTCTTGCCTCCTGTCTTATTTCTCCGGGTGTTGTCGGTGTACATGTAGCAGTCGCACTTGATCATGCCGTTGTAGAGCTTGCGTTTTTTATCCGCCCGTCTGCCGAAATAATGCTCAAATTCCGGCTCGGAGGTGATAATAAACTTTTTCCAATCGTTGGCAAACTTCAAGTGGCGACCAAGAGCTGCGTACAGGCGCTGGGCGCTCTGCTGCTCCATCATACGCTGACCGTATGGCGGGTTGCAGACGATGATACCGCTGTCGGTAGGAAGGCTCATCTTGGTGGCATCGCCGTCCTGGAATGTCACGCAGTCGGAAACACCGGCTTTGCGGGCGTTAGCAAAGGAAAGGGACACACAGTGGGGGTCGTTATCGGAGCCCATAATGCGGTACTTTCCGTTAAATTCCTTGTCTTTTGCCTCCTGGCGTACCTGCTCCCAAACGCTCTTTTCGATCCAGGGATACTCCTCCGCCGCAAAGTGGCGGTTAAGACCCGGTGCCCGGTTTTTGGCGATCAGCGCTGCCTCGATGGGAATGGTGCCGCTGCCGCAGAAGGGATCCCAAAGGAATTCCTTGCCCCGGTAACGGGCGAGCTGGATCATTGCCGCGGCCAAGGTCTCACGCAAAGGAGCATCGTTGCCAACAGCGCGGTAGCCACGCTTATGAAGACCCGGTCCGGAGGTATCCAGATACAGGGAGACCTGATCCTTGAGGATCAGAAACTGGAGCTGGAACTTGATGCCGTCCTCCGGCAGCCAGCTGATGCCGTACTTTTCGCCAAGACGGCGGGCAGCCGCCTTTTTTACGATTGCCTGGCAATCGGATTCGCTCATGAGCTGGCTGTCGATACACTTACCCTTAACGGGAAACTCACCGTTTCGGGGGATAAACTCCTCCAGAGCAGCGTGGTACACGCCCTGGAACAGCTCTTCAAAGGTCTTTGCCTGGAACTGGGCCAGCACGATGTGGATCCGCTCCGCGGTGCGCAGGCAGATATTGGCGCGGGCCAGCATATGGGCATCGCCGGTAAAGAGGACACGGCGGTCCTCCACACGGACATCCTCCGCATTCAGTCTGCGGAGCTCATCACCGGCAATTCCCTCCAAGCCGAACAGGCAGGGTGCCGCAAATTGCATTTTATTCATAAATCCTCCGTTAGGGAATGATCTTCTTTGCTTTTAAGTACCGCTCCTCCTCGGAAAAGACGCAGCCGCAGTACTTTTGGATGTACATTTCCATTTCCCGCGCTTTTTCCTGACCGGTGCGGAAATAGGGACGGAAATCCCGGTAGAGGAACGCCACACCGTAGGTATCCGCCGCGTTTTGCGCCACCTGCTTCATCAGCTCATGATTTTGATAGGGGCTGATAAAAAGCGATGAGGTAAAGCTGTCGAAGCCGCCCTCTTTCGCCTGGCGCGCCGCCTCAAAAAGACGGATCTCATAACACTTGACGCAGCGACCCGCGATGTTCTCCGCCACCTCTCGAATGAAGGGACGCAGGGCATAGTCATTTTTCTCGATCAGCGGCAGTTTTACGATTTCCGCATAGTCCCGCAAACAGTTGCGCCTGGCACGGTATTCCGTAAAGGGATGGATATTGGGATTAAACCAAAAACCGGTAACATCGATTCCCTCTCCCCGCAGGGTTTCCACGCACTGGTTGGCGCAGGGGGCGCAGCAAACGTGAAGTAATGTTTTCATCTTTTGCTCCTTATAGCAATAGTTATAAATATTATACCATCGCAGCGGCGTCTTTGCAAGTTTGCCGCCATGGTTTACAGAAAATTTATAAACTTATGCCTTGTTTCCGTAAATTTCTCCCTGTGGGTATGGTATGCTATCCCCAGACCCAAGCTTGACCTTTCTCCCCTTTTCCGTTATGATGGATAAAAAGGAGGGAGAAGGCTTGGAAGATACGTACTTTATGGACGAAGCGCTGAAGCTTGCGGAAGAAGCGGCGCGCAGTGGCGAGATTCCCGTAGGCTGCGTCATTGTCCGGGACGGTAAGATCGTCGGTCGGGGCAAAAACTGCCGGGAGACGGAGCGTACTGCACTGGGACACGCGGAGATCGAAGCCATCCGGGATGCCTGCAGGAATTTAGGCGGTTGGCGGCTATGGGACTGCACGCTATATGTGACCTTGGAGCCTTGCCCCATGTGCGCAGGCGCTATTATTAACGCCCGGATCCCCCGGGTGGTCTACGGCGCAGCCGATGAAAAATGCGGAGCCTGCGGCTCTGTCTGCGACCTTTTCTCCATGGCATTTAACCACCATCCGGAGGTCACCTCCGGTGTACGTGAGGAAGAGGCAAAGGCGCTGCTGTCGAACTTTTTCCTCAAGCTGCGGCAGGAACTGAAGACCCGTCCGAAATGGAAAAAACCGAATCAATGAGAGAAATGTGCGGTGCAAGATGCACCGCACATATTATTTTCATATGCCGGAAAGGAGGACCTATGGACCCTGAACAAAAAACACTGCGCGTCTGCGCTCTTGTGGTGGTCAGCGCTGTATTACTGCGGCTGTTTGGCGGAGGCTTTTGGGACAGTACCGTCCAGGCGCTGGGGTCTCCCAACACCGCGTCGATCCTCTTTTTCTTAGAGACCGGGCGCTACATCCGTCCCGGCGATACGGTGAAACAGGATAGTCCTGTTTTGACCCCTTTGCCTCAAAAAGTCGAAGAATCTCCCGACCTTCCGGTGTTTTCACAAACCGACGCAGAGCTTGTGGAGATACGGAACACCAGCGGCTACGATGTGGAAGCCTCCGCTCTTTTGGAAAGCAGCCTTACCTGGAATCTTCATGGGGACATCCCCACCGTGCTCATCCTCCACACCCACGGCACGGAAAGTTACACAAAAACAGAAAACTACACGGAAACCACTGCGTACCGCACCCAGGATACCGGTTACAATATGGTCTCCATCGGTGACCGGGTCACGGAGCTTCTGGAAAATGCGGGCATCCGTGTGATCCACGACCGGACTATGCACGATATCCCCTCTTATAATTATTCCTACACTGCTGCCCGGCAGGCAACCGCCAAGCACCTTGATGGCCATCCGGAAATCGCGCTGGTGCTGGACCTGCACCGGGATTCCATGGAGAATGAAAACGGCAGCCAGATCACCGCCACCGTTCCCACCTCCAAAGGGGAATCCGCTCAGCTGATGCTGGTAATGGGTTCCAGCGGAAATGGGCAGAACCACCCAAACTGGGAAAAAAACCTCTCCCTGGCGGCAAAGCTTCACGCCCAGTTAGAGAAAAGCTGTCCCGGTATCTGCCGCCCCCTTCAGCTGCGCTCCCAGCGGTACAACCAGGATCTGTCCACCGGGTCGATTCTTGTGGAGGTGGGCGCTGCGGGAAATACCCGAAAACAGGCGCTGCTGGCTGCCGAATACCTTGCCGAAGCCATCATCGCCCTTTCCTACGGAAGCAATTATGTATAAAAACACCCCTCTTGGCAGAGGGGTGTTTTTTATCGGATCTTTTCGCCGTTTAAGACGGCTTCCTGGAGTTTATCACCGCAGTAGCGCAGCTTCAGCAGGAAAAAGGGTGTATCTTCAAAGATAAGGTCCAGGAAAATGCGGTCTCCCTCCCAGGTGGGAAGCTCCCGCAGGAAGGACTTTTTTACCCACTGCAGGTCGCCCTCGTCGCAGGTTTTAAGCTCGCCCTCAAATCCGTCGGCGGTGAAGAGGTACATAAACTCTCCGTCGCCGGGATTTTCCGTAAGAAATGTGACCACGCCCCGGCATTTCCAATTCGTAAGGGTCAGACCCGTCTCCTCGTACGCCTCCCGGAGCAGGCACTCATCCGGGGTCTCTTCTCCTTCGAACTTGCCGCCAATGCCGATCCACTTATCCTTATTGATGTCGTTTTTCTTCTTCACCCGGTGGAGCATCAGCACCTCATCTCCACGGGTAATATAGCAAAGTGTTGTATTTTTCATAAAAGCCCTCAACGGATCACCCGGATCGCCTGATTGAGATTCCGGATCACGATCTCCGCCGCGCCCTCCTGGCGCTCGCCGTCCAACGTCCAATCCATCCCGGAATCTACATAGACACGGACTTCTTTCGCGCTGCGGAAGGTCAGCATACGGCAGTCATAGGTCTGCTTCTGCACCGCCTGGATGCACTCAGCGATCTCCGCAAGATCCTTGGGCGCGCGGACCAAGAGCACCTCAAATTTTCCGTCACACAGGTCCACACGGTCCGGACTCAAGGTAAGAATACCCGCAACGCTGGTAGAGTTACAGACCGCGCCGAAGAGGAAATCGTCCTCCACGGTCTCTCCGTCCAGTATGAGCTTTACATGCACCTTACGGATCTGAGAAAGCTCCCGGGTTCCCTCCAGCAAATACGCGGTGTGTCCCAACGCATTTTTTACATTTTGAGGAGTGCTGTAGCTTGCCTTTGTAAAGGCGCCGAAGGAAGCCACATAGGAAAAATGGCGTCCGTTAAATTCGCCCACATCCAGGCTTTGGGCAGTGCCCTCCACCACACGATGGGCTGCCTGGATCGCATCCGTAGGCAGACCCAGGGTGGTTGCAAAATCGTTGGTGCTGCCGGAGGGAATGTAGCCGATGGGAACATCCAGCTTCGCCTCCAAAACACCGGATAAAATCTCATTGAATGTGCCATCTCCGCCGCAGCATACGATCACATCCGCATCCTTTCCCCGCTGCAAAACCTGTTTCCTACCATCCCCTTGGGTGGCGGTAACATAGGTTTCTACGCAGTAGCCGTTGCGGTTAAAGACGCTGAGCATATCCGCAAGCGCACGGTTTGCCTTGCGCATGCCTGCGATAGGATTTAAGATAAATAACATTTTCTTCATGGATAACGACCTGATTTCTGAAAAGAATGGTTTCTTTTGGATATTATAATCCCATACCCTTTCCCCGTCAACTGCTGCGGCCGTCTTTTTTCTCGATGGATATTGACAAAATCCCGCAAACGGGCTATACTGCAAAAAACGAAATAGGACAGTTCGCGACCCTCCTGTCGGTAAACAAAACTAGGCATTTTGGGGCGCTTTTGCGCTCATTTTTTATGGGTACGCTGTACCCATTTTTTCTTTTTCGGAGGAAATTTATGAATCGAAATATCAAAAATCTCGTCCGGGGCGCGCTGATCGCTGCTCTGTACGTGGCGCTTACAACTCTGCAAAATGCGCTGATCCCCGGCTCTGCCACCTGGGCGATCCAGTTCCGGGCATCGGAAGCCCTTTGCGTGCTGGCGCTTTTCACCCCCTCCGCAGTTTGGGGACTGACCCTTGGCTGTTTCATTTTCAACCTCAACTATACTATGGCGCTGCCTCTCGATATCCTGGTAGGCAGCCTGGCCACCTTCCTGGCAACCGGCGGCATGTACCTTACCCGACGCGTTAAGATAAAGGACTATCCCCTGTTGGGACTTCTGCTGCCTGCGCTATTTAACGCCCTGCTGGTGGGCTGGGAGCTTTCCGTTTACATCGGCGGCGGCTTCTGGCTCAACGCCCTCTATGTTGCCATCGGAGAAGCGGCGGTGCTGCTGACCCTGGGTACGGCGCTTTACTACGGTCTGCGTGCCCGGCGGCTGGACACCACTTTGTTTTCCTGAATCTGCGGTTTTCACTTGTAAACCTTGGGATTTTGTGGTAAACTGTTTCATTATACTGATTTTGGAGGCACACAGGATGTTCCATACATTTCCATAGCCTTTCCTCGTAAGTAAAAACCGATTACGAATTTATGGAGGAAATGTTATGTCAACCTTAAAAGAAGAAATTTCCCGCCGTCGGACCTTTGCCATTATCTCCCACCCCGGCCCCGGTAAAACCACATTAACTGAAAAATTCCTGCTCTACGGCGGTGCCATCGCCCAGGCTGGTGTTGTCAAGGGTAAGAAGAATTCCCGCGCCGCCACTTCCGACTGGATGGAGATCGAAAAGCAGCGTGGCATCTCCGTTACCTCTTCCGTTATGCAGTTTCAGTATGGCGGCTACTGCATTAACATTCTGGATACCCCCGGTCACCAGGACTTTTCCGAAGATACCTACCGCACCTTGATGGCTGCGGACTCCGCGGTGATGGTCATCGACGGCGCAAAGGGCGTTGAGCCCCAGACCCGTAAGCTTTTCAAGGTCTGCGCTATGCGTCATATTCCCATCTTCACCTTCATCAACAAGATGGACCGTGAGACCCAGGACCCCTTCGACCTTTTGGACGAAGTGGAACGGGAGCTGGGCATCGAGACCTACGCTATGAACTGGCCCATCGGCTCCGGCAAGGATTTCCAGGGCGTCTACGACCGGGAAAAGAGCCAGCTTCTGTTCTTCTCCGGTCTTAACGGCAAGGCAAAAGCCGAAAAGCAGGCGATCGACCTGTACGACCCCATCGTTGCCGACTACTTGGATTCCGAGGTCAAGCACCAGCAGCTTATCGACGATGTAGAGCTTCTGTCTGCCGGTCGTGAAATGGACATTGAGGCGGTGCGCTGCGGTCAGCTCTCCCCCGTGTTCTTCGGCTCCGCGCTGACGAACTTCGGCATTGAGCCCTTCCTTGAAAACTTCCTGAAGCTCACTCCCCCACCCCTGTCCCGCACCGCGGACTGCGGCGAGATCGATACCTTCGATGAAAACTTCTCCGCCTTTGTCTTCAAGATCCAGGCGAATATGAACAAGGCCCACCGGGACCGCCTTGCCTTTATGCGTATCTGCTCCGGTAAGTTCCAGAGAGATACGGAATACTACCACATGCAGGGCGGACGGAAAATGCGTCTTTCCCAGCCTCAGCAGCTGATGGCTGCGGAGCGCGAGATCGTGGAAGAGGCATATGCCGGCGACGTGATCGGCGTCTTTGACCCGGGCATCTTCTCCATCGGCGACACCATCACCGTGCCCGGCAAGAAGTTCCTGTACTCCGGTATCCCCACCTTTGCCCCGGAGCATTTCTGCCGTGTTTCCGCTAAGGACTCCATGAAGCGCAAGCAGTTCGTCAAGGGCACGGAGCAGATCGCCCAGGAGGGCGCGATCCAGATCTTTAAAGTTCCCAATTCCGGTATGGAAGAGGTCATCGTGGGCGTTGTGGGTACGCTGCAGCTGGATGTGTTCCAGTACCGTATGAAAAACGAGTACGGCGTGGACCTGCGGATGGAGATGCTGCCCTACGAGGAGATCCGCCTCATCGACAGCTACCCCGGCGACCTTTCCGACCTGAACCTGGGCAGCGATGCCGAGCTTCTGGAAGATTACCGCGGCCGTAGCCTGCTGGTGTTCTCCAGTTTCTGGGCCATCGACTTCATTGCAAGACGCAATCCCGGTCTCCAGCTGAAGGAAATCGTTGTTGCAGAAGGATAACAAAAAAATCGGGTGTCTTTCGACACCCGATCTTTTATTTTACTTTCTTGAGGACCGCTGCGGTGCGGCTGGGCAGGTACATCCGGATACCTACGCTGCCATCGGGCAGAGTTTCCGTTTCGTAGGTCTGGTGATAGATCCGACCGTCGCCGCCGTAGCAGTAATCGTCGGTGGACATGACTACCTGGTATTTACCCTTTGCGGGCATCTTGAGGAAGCAGCCGTCGTAGGACTGATAGGGATGGAAATTGTAGGCAAAAATAGCACTGCCCTTCTTGTAGACCATCACCTTATCGGTATTGTTAAGCTGCAGCTGCTTGTCGCCGGACTGCTGAACCTTGCTCTTCTTGGCAAGCGCCACCATATCCTTATCGAAGGCACGGAGGTACTCGTACTTCAGCTCCGGATTGTCCGGAAGGCTCCACTGCCGGCGGCAGTAATGATAGCTCCAGCCGTTGCCCTCTCTGGGGAAATCGATCCACTCGGGGTGACCGAATTCGTTGCCCATAAAGGTAAGGTAGCCTTCGCCACCCAGCGTCATAGTCAGCAAACGGAGCAGCTTGTGCATCGCCATTGCCCGGTCCATGGTGACACTGCGGTAATCCTTATGCATACCCCAGTACATCTCCTGGTCGCAAAGCCGGAACATAATGGTCTTGTCGCCCACCAGCGCCTGGTCGTGGGACTCGCAGTAGCCGATGACCTTTTCATGGCTGCGGCGGATGGCAAGCTCATAGTAGATATTGTTGAGGTCCCAATCCTCGTCCCGCACTTCCTTAAGAAGCTTGATCCACATATCCGGCTCGCCCATGGCAAGGCGATAGTCAAAACCTACGCCGCCATCCTCCACCGGCAGGCAAAGACCGGGCAGCGCAGAGGTGTCCTCGGCGATGGTAATGGCATTGGGATTGACCTGCCGCACCATCTCGTTTGCCAGCTGCAGGTAGGTCACAGCCTCCACATCCGTATTCATGGAAAAATACTTGCTGTTGTCCGTAAAAGCAGTGCCCAGACCGTGATCGTGGTAGAGCATGGAGGTGACACCGTCAAAGCGGAAGCCGTCGAAATGGTACTCCTCCATATAGAACTTCAGGTTAGACAGCAGGAAGTGAATGACTTCGTTCTTATCGTAATTAAAGCACTTGGTGTCCCAGGCGCTGTGGTCGCCCCTGGCGCCCTCGTGGAAGAACTGGTAGGAAGTGCCGTCAAATAGATTGAAGCCCTCCCGGGTGTTCTTGCTGGCGTGGGAATGGACCACATCGAGAAGCACGGCAATGCCCAGCTTATGGGCCTCATTAATGAGCCGTTTCAGCGCCTCAGGTCTGCCAAAGCGGGAGGATACCGCAAAGAAATTACTGACCTGGTAGCCGAAAGAGCCATAGTAGGGGTGTTCCATAATGGCCATGATCTGGATGGTATTGTAGCCAAGCTCATGGATACGGGGCAGGATATTTTCCCGGAACTCATCGAAAGATCCCACCTTACCCTCTTCCTGAGCCATACCCACATGGCACTCATAGACAAAGAGGTTCTTCTTGGGAACGAAACGGCTGTCTGTCCACTTAAACTCCTCCTGGGGATCGTAGATCACCGCGTCCCAGGTGATGGTTTTGGGATCCTGGAGCACCCGTCTTGCGTACAGGGGGATCCGGTCCAGCTCCTGACCGTCGTGGACCACCACGGTCACCACAGTCATACCGTCCTGCAGAGTATCCACTCCAGGCAGGAACAGCTCAAATACGCCGTTCTTCTTTTTCTTCATCGGATGCTTATGCCGATCCCAACCGCAGAAATCGCCGGTCAGATACATTTTCTCCGCACCGGGGGCCCACTCCCGGTAGTACCAGCCGTCTTCTACCTTGTGGAAACCGAAGTAGGAATGACCATTCGCAAAATCTGCCAGGGTCTGTCCCTTTTTCAGCAGCTCCTTCTTCTTTTTCGCAAAGCGCTGGGCGCGCAGGTCAAAATCTTTCTCGAATGCCTTCATAGTAGGGTCGTACTCAAAAATCTTATGATCCATACTGTGTCATCCTTTCAGAGAATCTATGGTTATAGTTTACCAAGCAGAAAAAAACATGTCAAGCGCAAAGCCGCTTTTCGGCATTTTAGCACATCTTGGCAGGGGTTTTTCGTCTAAATGCGCAACTTGAGTGTTTACATACTGCCGCTTTATGTGTTATGATATACCCACTATACCAAACGAGGTTATGCTATGAACTTTATTGTACTGGATATGGAATGGAACCAGCCCTGGCCCGGCTCCCCCTCCGCCAAGAAGGTTCTGCCTGTGCAGATCCGGGGCGAGATCATTCAGATCGGCGCTGTGCGGATCACCGACGGGCAGGTTGGCGACGAATTTCAGGTCCTGATCAAGCCCAAATACTACCGCCGGTTAAACCGCAGAGCCAGCAAGCTCACCGGCATTAAGGAGTCCCAGCTCCGGGAAGAGGGTCTGCCTATGGAAAAGGCAATGGAGCAGTTCCGCACCTGGTGCGGAAACGATGCCGTTTTCCTCACCTGGGGCTTTGATGACATTACCATCCTCCGGGAAAACCTTCGTCTTTTCGGAATGAGCGAGGATTGGGTCAGCCGATGGTACAACGCCCAGATGATCTTCAATGCCCAGACCGATGGGGATTCCTCTCAGAAGGCGCTGAAGACCGCCATGGAGATCTTTGGTATTGAAGCCACCCGTCCTGCCCACGATGCTTTGGGCGATGCCTATCACACCGCGCTGATCTGCGCAAAGCTGGATCTTATCCGAGGCATCCGTGAGTACGAAGGCGCGCTGAAGAGCCATGTAAACGGCTTCCACGGCGCAGAGCTCCCCGGCTGCATCAGCCGCAAGGTCTTCTACGACTATCCCAACAAGCAGGCGGCAATGGCTGCCATGTCCGGTCCTGAAAACCTCTGCCCCGTATGCGGAAAGCAGATGAAGTCCACCCGGTGGTTCACCCAACCCGGTCACCGGCATATGGACTTGCCCATCTGCCCGGAGCACGGTCATTTCCTGGTCCGGGTGCGGCTTTCCCAACAGCAAGATGGCACCTACCGGGTCAGTCGTCTTACCTATGAAGCAACCTCAGAAGCCGCGGAAGCCTACGCCCGTCGCGCGGAGAAGGCAGATCCCGAGGAGCGCCGCTCCTCCCCCCGTCGCCGCCGCCGCAGCCGTCTTCCGGAAACAAAATGACTTACACCGCCCGCAGGATAATTCCTGCGGACGGTTTTTCTGTATTCCCCGGCTACGCCCGTCTCTGCCGTGTCTCACGGCAGATATTATCCATATTTCACAATTGGGATTTCAAAAAAGCCTCACATAACTCCCAATTTTATGAAATCTGTCTGTTGCAAAAAGACATATGTTCCGCTATAATAAACTTATCCGTATTCGACTACATTAGGAGGTAAGGATAGTGAAGAAACTTCTAACAGCCGTACTGGCGCTGACCCTGATTCTCACTTGTCTGTTCCTGCTGCCCACCCAGGCAGAGGCTGCATCCAAGATTGACGGCGGCAAGTACAACGGCTACACCTGGAAAATCACCAGCGACAAGGTGCTGACTATCTCCGGCAAGACCGCCATTGAAATGGCCGAGGACGATATAAATAGCGACTACCCCTGGGCTGAACATGCCAACTATGTTAAAAAGATTGTCATAAAAAAGGGCATTACCGGTATCGGTGGAGGCGCGTTCTACCGTTTCTCTGCCGTAACCAGCATCTCCATCCCCTCTACCGTCAAGTACATCGGAAACGGCGCTTTCTTCGGTCTGACAAAGCTGAAGAGCTTTAAGGTTCCCCGCAGCGTAGTACAAATAGGTCTTCACGCATTTCACGCTACCGCCTGGTGGGATACTATGCCCATTAATAACGATGTTATCTATCTGGGCAAGGTTGCTTACGGCATTAATGGCTATGTTGGCGGTGGTAAGATAACCATCAAGGAGGGTACCGTGGGTATCGCTTCCTCGGCATTTGAGTCGCAAGGCTTCACCTCTCTCTCCCTGCCCAGCACTTTGAAATATATAGGCAGTGGTGCATTTATGCGCAACGTATTCGCTTCCGTTACAATCCCCAAAGGTGTTATCTCCATCGGTGCAGAAGCATTTTTCGAATGTGCCAACCTGAAAAAGATATCCATCCCCTCAACCGTTAAGGAAGTTGGCAAAAACGCTTTCTACAACACCCCCTGGCTTAACAGAAAAGCTCCCCGTACTGTGATCTATATTGGTAAAGTTGCTCACGCCTTCAACGGCACCTATCCCAAGAATGTAACCATCAAGAGCGGTACTGTTTCTATCACCGATGGCCTATTCTATGATAATGACGACATCGTATCCGTCACGATCCCCAGCAGCGTTACCACCCTAAAAGACGAAACTTTCTACGACTGCGACAGCTTGAAAAAAGTTACCGTTGGCTCCAAGGTCATCGGTAAGGAAGCCTTCTCTGGGTGCGACGATCTGGAGAAGGTTACCCTGGGCAGCAAGGTTGCTACCATTGGTGAAAAAGCTTTCTATGGCTGTGAATCCTTGAAAACCGTCACCATCGGTGACGGCGTTAAGACCATTGGAGCGTCGGCCTTCGGTGGTTGCTTTGCACTTACCAAGCTGACTATGGGCAAGCGAGTCAAAACTATTGGCGATCACGCTTTCTTTGAATGCCAGAATCTAAAATCCAAGGTGACCCTGCCCAGCACCCTGACAACGGTCGGCGATGATGCCTTTGCTTATTGTGAAAATGCCAAGATCTCCCTGGGTAAGAACATTAAGGCCATCGGTGAGAACGCTTTCTATCAATGCAAACAGATCTCTTCCGCTTCTCTTCCCTATCTCACAAGATTAGGAAAGAGTGCATTTAGCGGCTGTGAAAACTTAAAAACCGTTACTCTGGGCAACAAGCTGACCGCAATTGCCGAGAACGCATTCAACAATTGCACCAACCTGTCGAAGCTCACCCTGGGCAAGAAGATCAAGACCATTGGAGATTATGCATTCAATTGCTGCGTGAAACTAAAATCCAAGGTGACCCTGCCCAGCGCCCTGACAACGGTCGGCAACTATGCATTTGCTTATTGTGAAAATGCGAAAATCTCCCTGGGTAAGAAGATTAAGACCATCGGTGAGTACGGATTCTACGACTGCAAACAGATCTCATCCGCTTCTCTTCCCAATCTCACCAGCATAGGGCCGTTGGCATTTAGCGGTTGTGAAAACTTAAAAACCGTTACTCTGGGTGACAAGCTGACTGCAATTGCTGAGAATGTATTTTACAACTGTACCAACCTGTCGAAGCTCACCCTGGGCAAGAAGATCAAAACTATTGGCGTAGAATCATTTTATAACTGTCAGAAGCTGAAGTCCATCATCCTGCCTTCCTCTGTCACCTCAATCGGTGCTTTTGCTTTCGATGACTGTGAAGCATTGGCAAAGGTTACTTTGTCCAGCCGGCTGAAAACTATGGGTGCTTGCGCATTTGCCAACACCCCCAACCTAACCTCCATCACCCTTCCTGATACCCTCAAGACTATCCCCGAAAGCGCATTCAGTGGTAGCGGACTGCAAACAGTTGCCTTCGGCAAGTACGTCACGACCATCGGTAAAGATGCCTTCAGCTACTGTAATTTTACTCAGATCAGCATACCCGATTCCGTTAAGACTATTGGTGACGGCGCATTTTATGAAAGCAATCTGCAAACCGTAACCATTGGCAAGGGTGTGAAGAAGATCGGTAAAGATGCTTTCTTTAAGTGGGATTTAAACGAGTACACCCTTGATAGTGTCCTGTACCGAGGCAGTAAATCCAACTGGAAGAAAATCAATATTGCCGATGGCAACGATACCCTCATCAATGCGACAATCAAGTATAATGTAAAATAACTCGGATTCACCGCCCGCAGGATAATTCCTGCGGGTGGTTTTTTCTATGTCTTCCCCGGCTACACCCGTCCCTGCCGTGTTTCACGGCAGATATTATCCATATTTCACAATTCGGATTTCAAAAAAGCCTTAGATAACTCCCAATTTTATGAAATCTGTCTATTGCAAACAGACAGATGTTTTGCTACTGTAGAAATAGCAATATCCAAGTATATTTAGGAGGTAATGAAATTGAAGAAAATTTTGACAACCGTACTGGCGCTGACCCTGGTTCTTGCTTGCCTGTTCCTGCTACCCACCCAGGCAGAGGCTGCATCCAAGCTGGACGGTGGCAAGTACAACGGCTACACCTGGACGATCACCAACGACAAAGTCCTGACCATCTCCGGCAAGGCCGCAATCGAGAAGACCGCTGAAGACTACTGGGAGGGCTATCCCTGGAACGAGTATTCCAACTACGTTAAGAAGATCGTCATCAAGAAGGGCATCACCGGTATCGGCAACAGCGCATTCTATAACTTCACCGCCGTTACCAGCATCTCCATCCCCTCTACCGTCAAGTACATCGGCGACTATGCTTTCTCCGGTCTGAAGAAGCTGGAGTCCTTCACTGTTCCCAACAGCGTGGAAAGAATCGGTTCCGGTGCTTTCGGTGGCACTGCATGGTACGATAATCTCCCTTATGACACCACCGTTATCTATCTTGGTAAGGTGGCATACGGCATGAAGGACAACTGGAATGTTACCGAGCTGACCATCAAGAAGGGCACCGTTGGCATCGCAGCCAGCGCATTTGACTACAGTAATTTCACCTCCGTATCCCTTCCCAGCACCCTGAAGTACATCGGCGACTCCGCTTTTGAGGGCTGCGACCTGACTTCCATCAAGCTTCCTAAGGGCGTTGTTTCTATCGGCGAATATGCGTTTAACGCCTGCTCCGCTTTGGAGACCATCTCCATCCCCTCCACCGTTAAGGAAGTTGGCCCATACGCGTTCAATAATACCCCCTGGCTTACTGAACAGGCACCCCGCACCGTGATCTATGTCGGTAAGGTCGCCTATGCCATCAGCGGCACCTACCCCAAGAAGGTCACCATTAAGAGCGGCACTGTTTCCATCACTGAGGGACTGTTTGAGGATAACGACGACATCGTATCCGTTTCCATCCCCGGCTCTATTGCCAACATTGATGCCGACGCTTTCCGCAATTGCGACAGTCTGGAGACCGTTACCATCGGCTCCGGCACCAAGACCATCGGCGACCGTGCTTTTGAAGACTGCGATGCTCTGGAGAAGGTCACCATTGGCAGCAAGGTAAAGACCATTGGAAAAGAGGCGTTCTACAACTGCGCATCTTTGAAGGCTGTCACCATTCCCGCTGCCACCACCTCCATTGGTGACTACGCTTTCTATAGCTGCGACTCTCTGGCAAAGCTGACCATGGGCAAGAAAGTCAAGACCATCGGCGACTACGCTTTTGCCTACTGCAGGGCGCTGAAGTCCACCGTAAAGCTCCCCAGCACCCTGACTACCATTGGCAAGAGTGCCTTCGAGGGTTGCCAGAACATGAAGGCATCCTTCGGAAAGAACATTAAGACCATCGGTGAGTACGCATTCTCCGGCTGCGATAAGATCACTACCGTATCTCTTCCCAAGGTTAAGACCATGGGTAAGTACGCATTCGGCTCCTGCGACAGCCTGAAGACCGTCACTCTGGGTAACTACCTTACTAAGATTGAAGAAGGTGCTTTCAACTACTGTCAGAATCTGGCAAAGATCACCCTGGGCAAGAAAATCAAGACCATCGGCAATTACGCATTCAACGGTGCTGATAAGGTAAAGTCCATCACCATTCCCAGCTCCGTCACCACCATCGGTGATCGTGCTTTCTCTAGTTGTGACAACCTGGCAAAGGTTTCCATCGGCAAGAAGGTCAAGACCATTGGTAATTACGCATTTGCCTACAACTACAAACTGACCTCTATTACAATTCCCAGCAGCGTCACCACCATCGGTGAGTATGCCTTCAGCAACTGCGGCAGAGTCACTAAGGTCACCATCGGCAGCAAGGTAACGACCATCGGCAAGGGCGCTTTCCAGTACTGCTATGATCTGGAGACCGTCACTGTCGGCAAGAGCGTTAAGAAGATCGGCGAGAGTGCATTCGGTAGCTGCGACGAGCTGGAAACTGTCAACTACAAGGGCAGCAAGTCCGCTTGGAAGAAGATCAAGATCTCCAAGGGTAACGACTACCTGAAGGAAGCTACCATTAAGTACGCTTGATTTTTGCAAGTACAGTAACTACATAAAACAACAAGGTGGTCCCCCA
>JAZSAB010000075.1:0-2191 GCA_045601675.1 Faecousia sp. | reverse complement strand
GGGGGTGAAGTTCTTGGCGCTTTGCCGCGCATTGAACTGCCCGCAGCCCAGGTACACTGCGTTGGCGCCGTTCTGTACAGCTGCCCGCAGGGCTTCCATGGAGCCGGCGGGGGCTAAAAGTTCCAGCATAATTTCTCTCTCCAATAAGCATACTTTTACACATTATAACACAAATTCAGTCCAACATCTACCCTGTTTATAAAAAGTTTAAGAAAAGTTGCAATTTCTTCAAGGGGAAATAGAAAGATCGTGCCTTCTTTTGATTTGTATAACATTTTTTTGAATGTTCAAAATAAGTTCAAAAAGCTACCCCTTGACTTTTTTAGCACTCTCTGCTATAGTGTGCTTAGCACTCAAAGATAATGAGTGCTAAGACAAAAAAGGAGAAAATTCATGGAACTGACTGAACGGAAAAAGAAGGTCCTTCGCAGTGTAGTCGACTTGTATATCCGTACTGCCGAGCCGGTGGGCTCCAAGGCCATCACAGAGCTGCCCGACATGAAGTACTCCTCCGCCACCATCCGCAATGAGATGGCAGAGCTGACAGCTATGGGATACTTGGAACAGCCCCATACCAGCGCAGGCCGTGTGCCTGCCGCTGCCGGTTATCGGCTGTATGTGGATGAGCTGATGGCGGATTACCGCCTGAGCTTAGACGAGACCCAGTCCATCAACACCGCCATCGAGGAAAAGATGCAGCGAGTGGATAAGATGCTGGAAAAAGTCGCAAAATTAGTAAGTCAGGCCACTGACCTGCCGGCTATTTCCGTGGCTTCCCGCTTTGGCGGCGCGACGGTACGGCGGTTTGAGCTGATCCTTGCCGGACAGGGCAGTGTGATCTTAGTGGTGATGCTCTCCGATGAGCAGGTGGTCAATAAACTGATCAAGCTGCCGGTGCAGGTGCAGAGCAGTGATCTGCAGGTGCTCAGCGCCGTGCTGAACGCCACTATGACAGGACTTGCCCCTGAGGAATTTACACCGGAACTGCTGGAACGGGTGATGGGCGCTGCCGGAAATGCTGGTGCGCTGGTGCCTGTGATCATGGAATTCACCGCTGAGACCCTCCGGGGTCAGGGCAGCACCAATATGGCAGTCGCCGGACAGATGCGCCTGTTAGGTCAGCCGGAATACCGGGATGTGGATAAGGCACAGAAGGTGATGTCCTCCCTGGATGAGGAGGCGCTCTCTAACCTGCCTGCGGTGATGCAGAATGCCAACGGCACAAAGGTCCTGGTTGGTCCGGAGAATGTGGCGCAGGAGCTGAAGGACACATCTGTGGTCATGACAAAATTTGATATCGGTGACGGGATGCAGGGTATGATCGGTGTGGTCGGCCCCACCCGTATGGATTACGCGAAGGTCACGGCAAGGCTTTCCTACTTTGCGGAGAGCCTTTCCAAGATGTTCGCAAAACCCGACCAGCCGGCGCTGCCGGGCGGGTCGGAAGAACCCCAGAAGGAGGCGTAAGCTTTGGCAAAGAAAGAAAAGAAGAACGCACCTGCTGAAGAAGCAGTAGAGGAAGTACCGGAAGAGGTCGCAGAAGAGACGGTGGAGGAAACCACGGAACCGGAAGCGGCTGAGAAAAACGAGTGGGAAGAGAAGTACAACGCGGAACATGACAGCTATCTTCGTCTGGCAGCGGATTACGACAACTTCCGTAAGCGCACCATTAAGGAGAAGGAAGCCTCCTACGGCAACGGTAAGGCCGATGCGGTGGAGAAGCTTCTGCCGGTGTATGACAATTTAGAGCGGGCATTAAACCAGCCCACACAGGATGAAGCATATAAAAAGGGCGTGGAGATGACCATGACCCAGCTGGTAGGGATTTTCGCCGGATTGGGTGTTGAGATCTTCGGAGATGTGGGTGATGTCTTCGATCCCAATATCCACAACGCCGTGATGCACACCGAGGATGAGACATTGGGCGAGAATGTGATCTCTCAGGTGTTCCAGAAGGGCTTCAAGCTGGGAGAGAAAATCGTAAGATTCGCCATGGTACAAGTGGCTAATTAAGAGCCTCCCTTGTGTAAAGGGAGGTGGCAGCCCAAAGGGCTGACGGAGGGATTGACAATCCCCCAGTCACCTTCGGTGACAGCCCCCTTTGCGCAAGGGGGCCTTTAGAGAAGTAAACAATTTAACTTTTATATAGGAGGAACTAAAAATGGGTAAAATTATCGGTATTGACTTAGGT
>JAZSAB010000074.1:0-4625 GCA_045601675.1 Faecousia sp. | reverse complement strand
GCCTGCTGATGACCGAAAATGCCATGGACTTTGACCATGCCTTTGAGATCACCCGCAAGGTATTCTCCTACACCAACCACACCGTTATGGGTGAGGCTCTGGAGAAGTGGAACCTGGATCTGATGAGAAGCGTTGTGCCGGAGATCGTGGATATCATCCTGCGCATCGATGCCAAGCTGAAGAGCGAGCATCCCAACCTGTTCATCGTCCGTGACAATACCGCCCACATGGCAAACCTCAGCGTTTACGTGGGCAGCTATGTCAACGGTGTTGCCGAGATCCACTCTCAGATCCTGAAGGACGACTGCTTCAAGGAGTGGTACGCAGTATTCCCCGAGCGCTTCCAGAATAAGACCAACGGTGTTACCCCCCGCCGCTGGATGGGTCTGTGTAACCCCGAGCTGAGCCAGCTTATCAAGTACCGGGTCGGCGGCGATTTCCTGAAGGACTTAGATAAGCTTTCCAAGCTCAAGCCCATGATCGACGACGATATGGTCCGTCAGTTTAACAGCATCAAGCGCCTGAAGAAGGAACAGCTGTGTGCCATCGTGGAAGAGAAGGAAGGCGTGAAGCTGAACCCGGATTTCCTCTTCGATGTCCAGGTAAAGCGCCTGCACGAGTATAAGCGTCAGTTGCTCAATGCCATCTCCATCGTGGATATCTACTTCCGCCTGAAGGACGGCTCTTTGAAGGACTTCCAGCCCACCGTTTACCTCTTCGGCGCCAAGTCCGCTCCCGGTTACGCCCGGGCAAAGGCTATTATTCGCTATATCAACCGCATCGCAAAGATGATCAACAACGATCCCGATATGCAGGATAAGATGAAGGTCGTCTTCGTGCAGAACTATAACTGCTCCTACGCGGAGCATATCATTCCCGCCGCGGATATCTCCGCGCAGATCTCCCCCGCAGGCACCGAGGCATCCGGCACCGGCAATATGAAGCTGATGCTCAACGGCGCGGTGACCCTGGGCACCCTGGACGGCGCCAATGTGGAGATCGTCAAGGAAGCCGGTATGGAGAATAACTACATCTTCGGCGCGACTGTGCAGAAGATCAATGAGTGCAAGGACACCTACTACTCCCGCGGCATCTACGACAGCAACGCAAGACTTCGCCGTGCCATCGATACCCTGGTTGACGGCACTGTCCCCACCGACGATGCCCAGAGAGACCTCTATCACGCCCTGCTGGACGGCACTAACTGGCACAAGGCGGACCACTACTACCTGTTGCTGGACTATGAATCCTATCTGGAAGCAAAGCTCCGCGCCAACCGGGACTACGCCGATCGCCTGGCCTTCGGTCGTAAGTGCCTGATGAATGTGGCAAGCGGCGCAAAGTTCTCCTCCGACCGTACCATCCGTCAGTACGCAGAAGAGATCTGGCACATTACCCCCACACAGTACTAAGAAAAAAGACCACCCGGATCGGGTGGTCTTTTTTAATTGACAATTGACAATGGACAATTGACAACTATGGGACTTAATCGGAAGCCACAGTAGGGGCGGGTCTTGACCCGCCCGAATGCTTTTTGTCATTACGAGCCCCTAATATGCTCCCCTCAGAGAGGGGGCATATGAAAGGTGCGGCATTGACAATCCACCTTTGCGGTGGTAAAATACACCCGACAACGAAATACTGCCCTGTGGCGCTTTGGGCGTATGGCCTTCAGCGCTTAAAAAGAGAATGGGGTGCGAGTCCCCAACGGTACCGCCGCTGTATTTGCCTTGACGGATGCAAAAGCCCTTTGCTTTTGGCGAAAGCCGGCCACTGGAAGAAATTCCGGGAAGGCTGTGTCTGTCTGTGCTCCGGGCATAAGTCAGAAGACCTACATGGCAGCATCTCCTTCCCACTGCGAAGTACAGGGGGGCGTTTGTCACGGAAAACCGGCCGTGGCGCATTTTTTGCGCCGCGGTATTTTTGTTTTTAGGAGGATTTTTTATGAAGAACAAGAAGCTGATCTTAGGCATTGTTGCCGCTGTTTTGGTGGTGGCAGTACTGATCGCCGCCTGGGCGATCACCCGCCCCAAGACCCAGGTGGGCGCTAAGGCCATCACCGTTACCGTGGTCCACGGCGACGGCTCCCAGAAGGACTTTACCTACCACACCGATGAGGCGTATCTGGGTGCTGTGCTCACCGGCGAGGGTCTCGTAGAGGGCGAAGACGGTCCTTACGGCCTTTATATCAAGGTAGTAGACGGCGAAAAGGCAGTCTATGAAGAGGACAATGCCTACTGGAGCATCTATGTAGGCGAGGAGGCAGCCTCCACCGGCGCGGATCAGATCCCCGCCACCGACGGCGGCGTCTATAAGCTGGTCTACACCCCGGCATAATAAGTGTAAGAGGACGGACTCGGAGCATCCGTCCTCTTTTTTGTTTAGAGAATTTTCGTTGTCATTGCGAGGAGGTGCGAAAGCGCCCGACGTGGCAATTTAAAGAAGGAACTTCCGGTCCCTGCCGGGGGCGGTACTTTCTTGTTCCGCCAAGAAAGTACCCAAAGAGGCAGCCGGGGAGGCGTTGAGTTGGTTAGCTCCCGCTCCCAAAGCCACCCTCCCCGGACCCCACCCGGCGCGCATTTTCGGCAGAAATTTCGAGGTTTCGGCGCGGTAGGGGCGGAAGCTGATAGGCTTTTTCGTAATGTGTTGACAGCTATGGTAAAATAAAGAAAAACGAAAGGGGGACAAAGAAATGGCACGTTGCATCATCTTCTGCGCGGGAGAATTCGACGGATTTTTGCTGCCGGGTGAAGAGGGCGATTATATCATCGCCGCCGACGGCGGTCTTTCCCATGTAAATCGCCTGGGCATCAAGCCGGACGAAATATTGGGCGACTTTGACTCCCTGGGCTATGCCCCGGAGGGGGCGGCGGTGTTCCCCGTGGAAAAGGACGATACCGACGCAATGCTTGCCGTTCGTCGGGGTCTTTCTTTGGGATATAAGGAATTTATCCTCTACGGAAGCCTGGACGGTCCCCGCCTGGACCACACCCTTGCAAACCTGCAGACCCTTTCCTTTCTTGCCGCAAACGGTGCGGTGGGCTACCTGGTGGGTAACCGCAATATCGCAACGGCTTTGCAAGACGAATGCGCCTCTTTCCCCAAGAACGCAGAGGGCGTTGTTTCCCTGTTTTGCTTGGGAGCAGATGCCCGGGTGTCTATAAATGGTCTCAAGTACGAACTGGAAGATGGCACGCTGACAAGCGCGTTTCCCTTGGGGGTCAGCAACCACTTTGTGGGAAAACCGGCGCAGATCACCGCTTCCGGCGGGGATCTGATCCTCATCTATGACCGGAAAAACGGTCTTCCCCAGCGGAAAAATCGTTCATAAAATTTTCACGGAAAAATCTGCAAATAATGCTTGCTTTTTTACAGGAGATATATTATTATATTGACGTTAGCACTCAAAGCAAGCGAGTGCTAACAATTATGTAGATACACGCAGAGGTCACTTTGCGGTCTAAATACCTTTTTTGGAGGAATTGATTATGAAACTGAAACCTATGGCGGATAATATTCTTTTGAAGGCCGCAGAAGCTGAGGAGACCACCTCTTCCGGCATCATCCTGGCCACTGCCAATAAGGAAAAGTCCGGCATCTACGAGGTCGTGTCTGCAGGTCCCGGCACTAATGACGTTACCGTTACCGTAAAGCCCGGCGACAAGGTTGTGGTATCCAGCTTCGTTGGCACCGACATTAAGCTGGACGGCACCGACTATAAGTTCGTAAAGCAGGACGAGATCCTGGCTGTTGTGACTGACTGATTTGGAGGAATGAACTATGTCTAAAATGATCGTTTACGGCGAGGAAGCTCGCAGAAAGCTGCAGGCAGGTATCGACCAGCTGGCAGATACCGTTAAGGTTACCATCGGTCCTAAGGGCCGCAATGTAGTGCTGGGCAAGAAGTTCGGCGCTCCTCTCATCACCAACGACGGCGTGACCATCGCCAAGGAAGTGGAGCTTGCAGATCCCTTTGAGAATATGGGTGCACAGCTGATCCGTGAGGTCGCTACCAAGACCAACGATGTTGCCGGCGACGGCACCACCACCGCAACTGTTCTTGCGCAGGCAATTACCCGCGAGGGTCTGAAGAACCTGTCCGCAGGCGCAAACCCCATGGTCATGCGTAAGGGCATCGACAAGGCTGTTGAGGCTGCGGTTGCTGCCATCAAGGAGCACTCCGTTCCCGTCAGCGGCAGCGCTGACATCGCAAGAGTCGGCACCGTTTCCTCCGGCGACGAGTCCATCGGCGCTCTGATCGCAGAGGCTATGGAGAAGGTGGGCACCGAGGGCGTCATCACCATCGAAGAGTCTAAGACCGCAGAGACCGGCCTGGATGTTGTTGAGGGTATGCAGTTCGACCGGGGCTATATCTCCCCCTACATGGTCACCGATACCGACAAGATGGAAGCTGTCCTGGACGACGCTTACATTCTGATCACCGATAAGAAGATCTCCTCCATCCAGGAGATTCTGCCCATTCTGGAGCCCATCGTCAAGGCCGGCCGCAAGATGATGATCATCGCCGAGGACGTGGAAGGCGACGCTCTGGCTACATTGCTTGTGAACCGTCTGCGCGGTAACTTCAACGTTGTCTGCGTCAAGGCTCCCGGCTTCGGCGACCG
>JAZSAB010000073.1:0-3415 GCA_045601675.1 Faecousia sp. | reverse complement strand
CCTCTCTATTGTCTTCCTAAGACCGCTTGGCCTCCGACTTCAAATGGTATTTCAGGAGGGTGTGAGTCACGACTCCCTGTATGCTGCCGAGTTCGGCGCATTGCTGATCACTGTCTGCGCAACACATATGGATGCCAAGCTGAATGAACAGGGAGGATCAGTAGACCTTGTTTATAGTATTGAGATCGAAAAAAGCCAGGCAGGTTACATTGAGTATCATCTGGATGTTAGCGTGAAGAAGTAGGCTCGTGGAGGATAAAATGAATGTAGAAAAGCTTTGCCAACTTGTTGAGAAAGAAAAAGAGGAGCTTTTTGCCCTTTTGTCCCAGCTGATCAAAATCAACTCTGAGAATTTTGGCAGTTATGGTAATGAAGAGGCCTGCGCCAGACGCATACATAGCCTTTGTGAAGAAATGGGTATGAAAAGCGATGTATACTCTCCGCTTTCCTTAGAGGATTTTGAAGAAAATCCCGACTATTTTCCGGGAAGAGGTTTAGAAAATCGTTATAATGTATCCGCGATTTGGCAAGGCGATGAAAATATCAACGAGCTGATGCTGATGGCGCACTCTGATACGGTTGCGATCGGTGATATTTCCAACTGGAAATTTGACCCCCTTTGCGGTGAGATCAAAGATGGAAAAGTGTTTGGCAGAGGCGCCTGTGACGACAAGTATGCCATCGCAGCAGCGCTGTTTTTGATCCGGCTTTTAAAAGAGCACGGATTTCAGCCTAAAAAGAATTTGGTGTTCGCAGCCTACTGCGATGAGGAGCTTGGCGGTTCTCACGGCGCGTTGGCAGCGGTGCTGAAAGATCCTTGCAACCGCATTGTAAATATGGATGGCAAGGAAAATCAGATCTGGCATTGCGCTTCCGGTGGCCAGGTAACAACCTATCGTTATCATACAGTAGATACCGTGGACAGCGCAGAAAAAGCTGCGATGGGCATCCCGGTTGTTATTGACGGACTAAAGGAATTTGCAAAGCATCGCAGAGAGGAACTCGAGGCAAATCCGTTCTACGCCGGGACGATTATTCCTGGCACTTCGATGCGCTACACCGAGGTGCGTGCAGGAAATAATGGTGCAGACTTAGGCGTGGGCGAGTTGCAATTCGGTTACTACACCGATAAAACCAAGGAAGAGATCTATGCGGAGCTTGCCCAGATCGAAAAGGAATTGGATGAAAAGCTTGCGCCTATGGGTCTGAAGGGCGACGGATTTATTCCCTATACCCGTTTCTTCCACTACGGCTTCTGCGATCCGAAGTGCGACGATATTCAGATTATGCTGGATGCGGCGCAGGAGGCTACCGGTTCTCAACCCGCTGTTTGCGGCTCCTGTTTGTCTGATCTTTCCATCATTCTCAAGCACAGCAAAGCGGATGCATACGGCTTTGGCGCAGGACGGAATTTCTTTGATGAAGGCGGCGCCCATCAGCCTAACGAGTATATCGAATGCGATAAACTGGTGGAATACACAAAAACCATTGGCGCTTACATTTTGAAAGTTTTAGGATAAATGAAAAGAGGCGATCCAGCAGGATTGCCTCTTTTTGTCATATATTATTCTTCGGGCAGCGCGCCGCCGCCTTCGGAGATATCTCCACCGGAGCCCTGAGGACCTGTGGTCTCTGTAGGTTCATTGCTGGGTTGAGTGGTCTCTGTGGGTTCACTGCCGGGCTGCGTGGTTTCTGTCGTCTCGCCGGCGGAGCCGGTGGATTCAGAAGGCTCTGTGGGAACTTCCACCTTACAGATCACGGAGTCACGCTTACTGTAAATGGAAACATCCTCAAAGGTTCTGGAAATGAGCTCGTCGGTGGCTTTGTCGTATTTGCAGCGATAAGTATTTACCTTATAGCCGGTATAAGGGGTGATGACTTCCTCGCCCTCTTCAAAGCCTTCCTCGGTTCTGTCTTCGTAGACTGTTTCGTAGGGGTATCTGTCCAGCACCACAGATTCCATCTTTACATAGTAATCCTTGTCGTCTGTGCCGTACAAGGTGATGGAAGTCGTGCCGCCGGAGGCAGATGCTTTAATTAAAATGGGATACTCGGTATTGTTGCGGAAGCGGAAATCCAAGCTGCCGTAGCTTACTGTTGCATCCACACCCAAGGGGGCGTAGACAATGGCAAACTGGTGGCATTCGCGCTCCAAGATTTCCAGGTCTGCCTTTAGAGCGCAGTAATACAAGGTTGTGGCAACCTGACAAATACCGCCGCCAACCAAATCTTCTGTATCGGTGCCAACATAGGAAGGACCGGGACGGTATCCTTTTTCCTCTGTACGCTCACCTAAGGTTTTGTTGTAGGAGAATACCTCGCCGGGATAGATAATTACGCCGTTCAAAGACTGACAGGCAAGGCGGAGATTGGTGGCGCGGTCATAGCTGCTGTTTTGCCATGCGGTATAGGAACCCAGTTCATCGGCAAACAGATTTGCCAGGATACTTTCTTCTGTTACGGAAGGATCAAGATAGTCAAGTTTGATCTCCAGGGATGAGCCGTACTCTGCTGCCTTGATAGCTGCCAGAGCGTCGTCTAAATTAAAACCGTAGCCAAAGCTTTCCTTGGTGATCTTAAAGGTTTCGGGGTCTTGCACTGCATCTACAGGCAGTACAGTATAGGTCTCCCAAATACCGAAAACATCCAGCGCATCCGGCAACTGTTCCTCATATTGGGCTGTGAATTGAAAACGGTTTTCACTGTATGATTTTACAATTTGCTGGTAGAGGGACTCCGGTGTACAAGCATAGCCCGGAGTGCCAAGCTGAATAGAAAGTACCTGACCTTCTGCCTCGGTCTTTTCGGACAAGTCAGGACGGTTGCCGATGACCTCCCAGGTGGACTGGGTCAAGGAGGACTGGTTATCTCCGATAAATGCCCGGACAGCATTTTCAATTGCGGAAGAGTTGATGCTCAGGTAGGGAGTCAGATCAACGCTGTAACCCACGGCGCTTGCCCGCTGCCGCTCTGCCTGCCATTTGGTAATGAAACCGCTACGACCATAGGCGTATGCCTCAGCCACGGCGCTCTCAACATCCAGAGAGACCTGTGTATCAGCAGGGGAGAGGATAAGCGTATCTCCAAATGCCTCTACCACCATATCAGACTTAGAATAAGTGTCCTTAGTGGCGCTTTTTACAGCCTCCAAAGCTTCTGCTTCTGTCATTCCGCCAACATCAACGCCGGCAACAGTAACATTATGTAAGATCGTATCGCCGATGCTGTAATAGAAATAAAGATAGCCTGCCACCAAGCCGATGATCAGTACAGAGATGACTGCGCAAATTGCGACGATGGCACCTTTGCGATTATTCGATTTTGAGTATTTTCCTTTGCTAGCGGACATCTTGGCTTTTGCTCCTGTTTTTTGTTCTTGTTTTTTTGCGTATGTGCTTTTTGCTGCCACGGAGAT
>JAZSAB010000072.1:0-6813 GCA_045601675.1 Faecousia sp. | reverse complement strand
AGGCGGTGACCAGCTTCCATGTGAAGAAGGTATGGGAAGGCCTGGCGGAAGACGAAGAAGTGCCTGCCATCACGCTGACGTTGTACTGCAACGGCGAAAAGCTGGACAAGAAGACCCCCACGCCCAACGAAGAGGGCTGGTACATCTGGCACAACCTGCCCCTGACGTACAAGGGAGAAGCGGCAGAATACACGGTGGTGGAAGAACCTGTGGACGGCTTCACGGTGAGCTACGGTGAAGCAGCCGAAGGCGAAGAAGAACCCAGCTGCGCCAGGGACTACGGCACCATCGTGAACCGGAAGATCCCCAAGACCGGCGACGACAGCCGCATCGGCCTGTGGATCGGCCTGAGCGCCCTTTCCGCCTGTGCCTTCATCCTGCTGATGAAGAAGCGGAAGGAAGCCTGACAAACCAAACAACCGCCTGAAAAGGCGACATAAAAAAAGAACCTGCATGCTGTGAAAGCGGTGTGCAGGTTCTTTCATTTAGTGAATGGATAGCAGAAAACCTGCATTTCGGTGCAGGTTTTTTTGTTTTTGAGGTGAAAATGCAGGAAATGTGTGTAAAAGGATTCATTTTGCGTGTAAAAGGGAAGGTTTGACCCCAATTTTGACCCCAGTGTAAAGGAAATCACAGATGTTTTTCCATACAGTGCATGGCGTTTTGTTTCGTTTCCACGGTGGAATGGGCGTAAAGGAGTGAAATACCTGTATGGAAGGAAGTGGCACAGCTTGCTGTGTCACACAATACATTCAATAACAGGGCAAAGAATGGAAAATTGTGTAATTAATTTACAGAATTTGTAGACAAAAGAGACCACAGATGCTATACTACATATTGTGGAATATTGTACCATAATGGGGTTTTTATGCCCCGGATCAGGCTTTTATTTATGTGGATAGAGAAGTTTGCAATGAGTTGCAGACAAAACGAATGGAGATGGCTTGAATGACGACTGCGCGTAAGGGCATGAAATGGATCGGAATGCTGCTGCTGATCATGCTGATTTTGATCGGTATGGTAGGCGGGGCAGCGGCTGAAACGGCCTATGAGAAGGACGGATCGAAGATCGAAGGGATCGATCTGTTCTGGCTTACGCCGGACAGCACTGTGGATAACGAAGGCAATCCTGTGCCGGAGGCGGAGCTGAACGATAATGGCAGCAGCCGTCATGATCACCTGTATCTGGCAACTAAGTCAGATGCGGAACTGAGCATGACTTATCAGATCGAGGTAAGCTTCTCCGGTCAATATGACTATGCGCCCGGTGATATTCAGATCACCATTCCGGCGCAGGTTTGGCATGCCCGGGATTATTCTTATGAGGATGCCGGCATGCCCGGCATTCAGCGGATCGGTTCTATGGAACTGTCCGTGCCTGCGGCGCCTTCTACCAAGGCAGACTTCAACTGGCAGCTGATCAACGGAGATTATGTGCTGACCAACACCAAGACCATTGGTGCCACCAGCAAGGCCATGTTCCAGATGTCCATCACGGATATTGTGCCTCATACGATCGTTGACATGATGGAAAGCGACTACATCATCGCGCAGGTGGATGTGGTGACCAACCAGGGCAACGTGATCACCCGCTCGTCCAACCCTATTACAGCGCAGATCGATACGATTGCACAGATCACCGGGGCGCATAAGGCCACCAATAACGAGCTGTACGAAGAGGTGCCGGACAGCATTCCTGCCGGGCTGCTGGAAAACCTGCCCGAAGGGACTGATCCTGAGGACTATATTTATGTGCGCTGGTACAGCTATGTGTATCATGAGGGCAATCAGCCCTTCTCGCTGGATATCCAGGATACCATCGGCGACGCTTATAAGCAGATCAAGGATGCCAATGGAAACGTGATCGATAAGGAGTTCGTTACCGAAGGCATTCTGCTGGGCTTTACCAATTATGAAGGCATCGTTCCGGTTGAAGGCGATCACGACCTGGAAGCCAATGTGCTGAAGAATACCTATCATGCCGATACGACCGGCTCTTATGACCACACGGTATATATGTGGTCTGCCTATAAGAAGAGCGACTTTTATGTGCCCACGGCCAGGGAAGAACAGATTGTGTATGAGATGCACAACGACATCGAATGGATCCTGACCGAGTATGACAATGAAGCGTATTGGCCCGGCTACGACAAGCCTGAGGACGAACAAAAGGAAACCCGGGACTCGGCACAGGCATCTGTGTACTATATGCCCACCCGCTGGAGCAGGCCCACGGGTCACTTTGAGGTATTCAAGTGGACGGAAAAACAACCCAATGAAGACTGGAACTATGGTTATGGCCTGAACCAGCTGATCGCCGAAGAAGATGTGAACATGAACTTCCACCTGAAGACGGTGGGCTTCGGCTATCCCTGGACAAGCTCCCGTACCAATCCTGACGATGAGGACTATTACGGTCACGAGGACGAGCCCACTGCGGATGAATTCGGCAATCTGGGCTGGCGCCAGATCACGGAGGACTTTGACACCTTCTTTGATAACAACGCTGCCTCTCTGACGGAGCGGGATTTTGAGATCACCTATATGCGTGTGACCGTGCCTGAGAAGCTGCGCTACCAGAAGGCCGGCTATCCCCGCTACGGCTATTATGACCTGGACGGCAACATCGTCTACGGCCGGATGGCATCCAACCAGTACGGCTATTTCCAGGATCGCACGCTGCCCACGCCTGATCTGCAGATTGAATATCAGCTGAACGGCGACGGTGTATGGCATCATGCCGCTACCGCCAACTGGGGCGACGATGGTTTGGGAGCGTTCCGGTTCATTGATGTGGAGGACGGCATCACCACCGAAGGAATGAAGGTGTACTTCCCTGAGAATACCACGGATGTGCGCCACATTTTCGTAAGCAATGTATATAATGGAAAGAGCGCAGCGAAGTGCGATCTGGGTGCTGTCCGGTGGGACGTGTACCTGGGTATTGATCTGAAGGCCTCCCAAGAGAATGTTGCCATAGCAGAAAACTGGTTCAGGCTGACGGACACCCCCAGCACCAAGTTCCGCAATGACGTGCATATGTTCGTGGACGGCTGGATCAAGGCCAATGAAGACGGCACCCCCGGCGCGGGTGTGAGGCTGTTCCCGGATGATCCCAACTCTTTCTACGACACCTCCCGTGCCACCATTGCCGGCGCCAGCTATGGCGTCAGCCTGAGCAAGAGCGTTGCTTTTGATAACCGCAGCATAGAAAACGGCGGTGACAATGATGTGGAATCCCGCCGCGCCATTTTGCACTATAGCGCTGAACTGACAGAGCAGAGCAATCTGACCGAGCGAGAGGATTACGACAAGGCTGTGGCCGAAGGCGTGATTCCGGCAGAAACCAAGGGTGTGTGGTACGATCTGCTACCCGTGGGCGTTACACCACGAATGGATACCATCCGGCTGCGCGAGGGTGATGTGATCACCGGCAAGTACACGATCCCGGATTACAAGGGGACGGGCCGTATTCTGTTGGTGGTGGAAGCGGACCTGACGCCGGTTCCTGAGCAGAACTATTCGGGCGGAACAAAGGTCGGCTTTGCTGACAAGCCTGCCATCAAGTTTGATGCCGTCTATACATGGGACGCTATTGACGATTATGGCATTGAAGCGGACAACTACATTGCCTTTGAGTCCAAGGCGGATAACCTGCGCCATAATACCCTGGGCACCATCACGGGTCAACGCGGCAATCCCGATGATCCCACGGCCGGAAACAACAAGACAACTCCCTCTATGCCTGAGGATGTGGCCAGGGCCATGACGGACCTGGATCCCAACACGGATGAAAACCGTTTTGTGTATGCCAAGGCCCCGGTGCACCTGGATCTGATCACCGCGGCGCTGTCCGGTATTTCCAAGGTTGTGCAGAATGACCTGGTGGGCGAATGGACCCAGGGCCTGGCGGATCAGGAGCAGGTGACGGTCTACGAGGGGCAGAACTACACCTACCGCCTGCGGGTGTCCTCCAGCGAAAGCACTACCACCAGCGATATCGTGATCTACGATACGATTGAGAATTACCACATTCCTGATCCTGAGGATACGGAAATGGGGGATGCAACCAAAGCAGAGGACTTCAACGATAAGGAGAGCAAGAAGAACTGGCAGGGCGACTGGCAGGACATCGGCCAGTGGCGCGGTACGCTGGTATCTGTTGATCTGAGCGAGTTCGTGGCCGACGATGCGGCACCGGTGCTGTACTACTCTCTGGTACCGGACCTGACTTTTGCCGATTCCGGCAAGGGCTCCACACAGGATGGTCGCCTGGAGCTGTTCTCCCAGGGGGCATATGACCTTTCGGACAGCAGCATCTGGAAGAAGGCGGAGCTGACGGCGGAAGGCAAGTGGACTGTGCCTGCTGACGTATACGGCAAAATCAGCGCGGTGGCGCTGGACGCCCGTCAGGATGTAAATGGCGAAGCTTATGTACTGAAAGAAGGCAAAGCCGTCTCCGGTTATCTGCATATGGTAGCGCCGGATGATAACGGCGATCCTGATGTATGGCATGCCAAGGGCGCTTATGCCCACAAGACAGATGCCCAGGGCAATCCCATCAAGGAAGTTGACTGGGAGAAGGCCATGGCGGATCCTGCCAATAATATGTATGCCTTCAACAATACCCGTCTCAAGTGCGTGCAGACCGGCACCAGCGGCAGCGGCAAAGGCGAATCCTCCAACATCATGATCCGCAATGACTACACCCGCGTGGGCATTCTGCCTGCGATCCTGAAGGTGGAAAAGGTCTGGCAGGATCAGAACAATCATGACAATATCCGTCCCGATGAGGTGACGGTGACTTTGCTGCGCAAAACCATCGGTGTGGCGGGCGACTTTGAACCGGTCATGGATGCCAGCGGAATGCCCATGACGCTGACGCTGAGTGAAGCCAACAACTGGAAGGATTACTTCTACCAGGTGGATGTGGTGGATGAAATGGGCAACCGGTATGCGTATTCCTTCGAGGAAAACGATATTGAGGGCTATACCCTGACGACCGAGGAAAACGGCAACGGCCAGTATACGCTGATCAACACCCATCCCAATGAGCAGATCGAGGTCAAGGGTGAAAAGCAGTGGAGTGATAATGACGATGCCCTGGGCCTGCGGCCGGAAGCCATCACGGTAAAGCTGTACCGCGACGGTGAGTATCTGAAAAAGCAGACTGTCACATCTGACGCCGATGGCAACTGGAGCTACAACTTCGGCAAGCTGGACAAGTACGAGCAGGGCGGCCGTCCCTTTGTCTACACCGTAGAGGAAGAGTATGTACCCAAGTACGTTGCCAGCAGCGATAGCCATGAGCTGCTGGTGAACGACTATGTGCCTTATGGCGATCTGACGGTCATCAAGACGCTGAAAGACGCTACTGTCGGGGCGGCGGAGAAAGAGTTTACCTTCACCATCAAGCTGCTGGCGGAAGCCAACGGGGATGAGGAAACTGTGCCGCTGATGGACGACTATGCCTACAAGGTCTTCCGTCTGAGTGCCGACGGTAAGGAGTGGGAGGAAACCGGCCGGACCGGCACGGTGACCTGCTCCAGCTCCTTCACCCTGAAGGGCAGCGAGAAGCTGGTCATCTATGACCTGCCCTCCGAGTCCACCTATGAGATCGAAGAGGCAGAAATGGCTGGCTTCCACCTCACCGGCAAAGTGAATGACAAGGGCACGATCCGCGCAGGCCAGATGATCGAGGCTGAATTCACCAATACCTACAAGGCTGAGGGCGGTGTGCAGATCAACGCCTTCAAGCAACAGGAAGGCCACAAGCTGCACAAGGGCCAGCACAAGTTCCAGCTGATCGATAGAAACGAGGGCAGCGAGACCTACGGCGAGGTGATCCGTACCGGCTATAACAACACGCCCACCAACTGGCAGGATGCCCCCGATGGCGGCATTGCCGGCGTCATCAGCGCCCACGCCATCGTCAACTTCGGTCGCCTCAACTATACCCATCTGGATGATGGCAAGACCTTCTACTACGAAGTGGTGGAGGTAAACGAAGAAAAGCCCGGCTATACCTACGATGATACCCGTTACACCGTGAAGGTGACCGTTTCGGACAACGCTGACGGCACCCTGACCGTAACGGCTGTTGATGCTGCCACCGGCAAGGATGCTGCCACCCCCGAGGGCACCAACATGCCCTTCGAGAACCGGTACAATGCCGAAGGCGCCATTACCCTGAAGGCTTGGAAGACGCTGGATAAGCGCAAGCTGGAGGATGGCGAGTTCTCCTTCGAGCTGTATGCCTGCAATGTGCTCAACGGCATACCCGGGAGAGAACCCATCGCCACCGCAAAGAACGATGCCGAAGGCAATATTGTCTTTGCCGGCCTTGCAGAGGATGGCTCCGTGCTCATCCCCGAGCTGGTCTTTGACCAGGACGATGTTTCCATGCACGACGATGAGCCTGCCAAGTATTCCTTCATCATCAAGGAAGTCTACGGCACCGACAAGACCGTTGCCTACACCGATCAGGTGTACAAGTACGAGGTGACCGTGTACGACAACCACGACGGCACCCTCTCCTTTGTGGAGGGCACCCAGAGCGGTACCCGTGAGTGGCTGGAGTGCGAGGACTGCGGCGGGTCGGGTCTTACCGGTGGTTCGAGTCTGGTGATGTTTGGATACTTGTATGAAAATGGTAATGGTATAGAGAAACAACTTGATTATACCGTGCCGCCAATGTTTACCGGTCATGATAAGCATTTGTTTGAGGGTGCGTTACCTGAAGACTTTAATCAGGCTCTGACCTACTGCACTTCACTAAGGTATTCCGCCATGTAAAGTCGGATCGTAGCCATG
>JAZSAB010000071.1:0-8198 GCA_045601675.1 Faecousia sp. | reverse complement strand
ACGCCACCCGTGGCCCCCGTGAGTTCTTTACTGCTACTTGCGCCCGTTGCGGCGGCGAGGCAAAGGTTCCCTTCGAGCCCAAGTCCGATCGTCCCGTATACTGCAGCGAGTGCTTCGCTCAGATGCGCGCAGAAGGCTAATTTGCAAAAAAGATCACCGCACAGGATTTTTCCTGTGCGGTTTCTTTTTGCGTTTTATAACTGTAGGGGCGGGTCTTGACCCGCCCTCTTAGGTGATGTTTCTTTTTAGGGCGGGTCAGCTATGCACTAAGATCTCTAAGGCGCTATCGCGCCAAGAGTTCTTTAGAAGACCCGCCCCTACGGTAAAAAAGAACTTGACATTTTATACAAACTGTACTATTGTATTAGTACGGTAGTACAGTTTGAGAAAGGAGTGGTTTGGTTGAACTGGAAACTGGACCGCGGTAAGGCGATCTGTCCCCAGCTTTGCCAGCAGCTTTGCGCCCGGATCGCGGCGGGAGAATTTCAGCCCGGTCAAAAGATCATGAGCGTGCGGGAGCTGGCGGTGGCGGCGGGAGTCAATCCCAATACCGTCCAAAATGCGTTCTCCCAGCTGGAGGAAAAAGGCGTGCTGTATTCGGAGCGTGGCTCCGGCTGGTATGTTGCGCCGGATATCACAGCCGCCCGGGAGCTGCAGCAGACCCTGGCCCGGGAAAAGGTTGCGGCATTTTTGGCGGAGATGGACGCTCTGGGACTTAGCCGGGCGGAAATCAAAACGATGATGGAGGAATATGAGCATGAGTGAAGTTTTATACTGCAAGGACTTAACAAAACGCTACGGCGCAACCCTTGCGTTGGATAACATTTCCCTTAGCCTGGAAAGCGGCAGGATCGTTGGACTTTTAGGCCCCAACGGCTCGGGAAAAACCACTTTAATTAAGATCATCAACGGTCTTTTGACCCCCAATAGCGGCGAGGTGACCATTTGCGCAAATGCCCCCGGTCCCAAATCCAAGGCGCTGGTTTCCTACCTGCCGGACAGCATTTACCTCAACTCCTGGATGACAGTCAAGCAGATCGTGGATCTCTTCGTGGATTTTTACGAGGATTTCCGTCCGGAGCTTGCTTATGAGATGCTGGGTCGCCTGGGCATCCGCCCGGAAAACCGCCTGAAGACTCTCTCCAAGGGCAACAAGGAAAAGGTCTGTCTGATCCTGACCATGAGCAGAAACGCTCGGCTCTATGTGCTGGATGAGCCCATCGCCGGCGTTGACCCGGCAGCAAGAGATTATGTGATCTCCACGATCATCAATAACTACAACCCCGACGCCACCGTCCTTATCTCCACCCACCTGATCGCAGACATCGAGCAGGTGCTGGACGAGGTGATCTTCATCCAAAGCGGCAAGATCCTGCTGCAGAAGACCGTGGATGAGATCCGTGAGGAAAACGGCAAGAGCGTGGATGAACTGTTCCGGGAGGTGTTTCGATGGTAAAGAAGCTTTTTAAGCACGAATTTATGGCTTGGCTGCGGGTGATGCCGCTGATTTGGGGCATCGTGATCGCTGTTGCCGGTCTGCACCGGATCGTGCGTTTGTTTGAGGTAGGCTCTACCTATTATCAGATCGTCAGCGGCTCTGCCATCGTGATGTATGTGGTGGCGCTGCTGGTGTGCCTTGCGGCGCCTGTGGTGTTCGGTGTTGTGCGGTTCTACCGCAATCTGTTCACCGGCGAAGGCTACCTGACCCTGACTCTGCCGGTGTCCACCGAGAGCCACCTTTGGGTCAAGACCCTGACTGCTACCGTATTTAGCATCCTTTCCGTATTGGTCGCGCTCCTTTCTGTGCCGGTGATCACCATGGGAGAGGTGTTCGCGGAGGTCTGGAAGGCAGGCGTTTATATCGTTAATATGATCCCTGCGGAATATGTGGGTCATTTTGTGGGCTACTGCATCGAGATCCCCTTGCTTTTGCTGGTGGCAACCTTCGGCACTTATATTTTCTACGATACCTGCATCTGCATCGGTCAGTGCGCCAAGAAAAACCGTGTTTTGGCAGCGTTGGGCGTGTACTTCGGTGTGTATGTGGTGACCCAGATTCTCAGCACCGTTTTGCTGGTGGTGATCATCGTTATGGAAGACGCGGGAATGTTCTACGAGCTGGCGGAATACATGGAGGACCATTTTGAAGAGTTCCTGCACATCGTTTTCAGTGCCGCTACGGTACTGACCGCCGGAATTTCCGCGGGCTGCTGGTTCATCAGCCGGTTTGTGCTTCGCAAGAAGCTGAACTTAGAGTAAGGAGGCGTGATTATGAAACTGAAACGAATCCTTTGTTTGCTGCTGCTCGTTGTAATGGCGTTCTCCCTCGGCGGCTGCGCATACTTAGATGATCTGCGGACGCAGCAGGCATTCCTTATCGACGGAAATGTCCACTGGAACGGCGTGGTGTATAAAAGACTTCCGGAAAGCGGGGACTTTAGCCCCATTTGGGGTTTTGGCGGTCTGAATGTGACGAAACCCGATGTGCCGGTGCTGCTGAGCGACAGTTTCCGGGAATTCCGTGCCGGTGTCAGCCAGGACGGAGTATTTCTCAGTGGTGACGGTTACTACTGCCGGGAGGATGTGTACGACCATTGGGCAGCCCGGATGACAGAGCCTTTTGAACCCCAGGTGATCGGATTTTACTACTATTACTGGGACGAAAGCCTCCAGGAGGGCGGCGACCAGTTCTATGTCTTTACCGAGGAGCAGGTGAAAGCGATGGATGCGGTGCTGGACACCGTTGAGCCTATGGTGCTTGGGGAAGGCTGGTCGCTGGACTACGGCTATCGCTTCGGCTTGGAATATGCGACAGAAGACCTGATGTTCCGCCGCAGCGCCCAGATCGATATTGCCCAGGCAGGCGCCCAGTACTATATCATCGATTACCGCCTTGGCAAGGAAGAAATCTACCAGGTCCCGGCAGAATATAACGCTCTCTTCGACGCAATTATGGAAAAGCACACAAAATACTGGTAAAAAATACACCGCAGACGGGTTGGTCTGCGGTGTCCTTTATTTTCTTGCGGTAAGGTGGATGTAAAAAACGTCCTTGCTGATGGCAAGCTCCAAAAAATACGCGTCCGGCCCGTTTGCGGCGTAGGTAATGGGGGTTTCCTCCGGGTCTGCGTCGTAGCCGATGGCGATACAGGCAGCCTTGTATGCGTCAAATTCCTGTAAGGAGCTTTGGGAAATGGCAATGCTTAAGGCATCCTTGCTGTCTTTAATGATCTCGAATTCCGTGCTTTTCGGTCGGGGGAGCATGGAGTGCAGCTCCAGAGAGTCCCAGCCTTTGGCGGCAGGGGGAAGAAAATAGACAGCTGCAAGGACGCATACGGCAGCAATGACGATCAGTGCTTTTTTCATAATGATACCCCCGAAAATATAAAATCACTATATCATACCCGGAGAAAAAATGCAAACCGCAGCCCATTGTTCATAAAACCGTTGCATTTTGTTTTCATTTTTGACATTGGGGGTTCAAAATCTGCCGGTATGGTATATCCATGGAAGGCAACCCCCTTTCAACGTAGAAAATCTCTTTCCTACCTCTCTTTTTTATCCCTATTGCGAATCCCCCGGAAGCTAAGCTTCCGGGGGATTTGCACGTTTTTATATGTAGGGGTGATCGTTGATTCGCCCTTGCCTCCCTCGAAGAGGGAGCGTTTTCAAGTCCGATAAAGGGGCGCAGGCGGATCAAAGGCCTGGGGCTTGTATGTAACGGAGCCGATGGCTTTTCCGCTGATGCCATACTTGGGATTGTAGCCGAAAAGGTTTACATAACAAAGAAGATCATCCCGCTCCTTTTCCATTTCCTCCATGACCGCCACCGTGGCAATCACATCGTCCACCGCCCGGTGGGAGTTGCATACCTTGTCGGAAAGTCCGTAAACTTCAATGGCGTTGCAGAGCTTATGGGGGTAGCTGTGGCGGTCCTTGTATACCGTCAGCAGATCCAGCTTATCCTTGCCCCGCAGGCAGGAGATGTCCCCGTTGCGCAGCAGCAGATAGTAAAGAAAGCTCAGGTCAAAATGGGCATTGTAGGCAAGCAGCAGCGTGCCTTCGGTAATCATTTCCCCAATGTCCCGGCACAGCTGCTCCTTGGAGATGCCCCGGGCGGCAACATCTTCGTTTCGGATGCCGGTAAGCTCTTGGATCTTGGGCGGGATGGTGTTGCCGGGGGTCAGCCGGACAAGCTCATCGTATTCCCGCAGGACGGTAGGCTTTCCGTCCCTCTGCTCCACCACCACGGCGGCAAATTCGATAATCTCATCCCGGCTGTAATTGAGTCCGGTTGTTTCAGTGTCAAACAGCACCAGCCGGGGATACTTCTGAAATAAACTGTCAAGCATATTTATTCTCCCTGGCAGAGCGAAACGGCTCTGCGAAATTTACTTTCTTTACATTCGGTAAGACCGTAGAGGGCGGCAAAGGCCCTAACGTAGGATAAAAATGCCTCTGTTTTTCCCTCTTTTTGTTCGATCTCTAATTCGCAAAGAGGAATTTCCTTCCCGCCGCCGGTGAGGATACCCTGATCGAGAGCGATCTCCGCGGTAAAGTCCTTTTCTGTAACGGGAAGGGCAAGGCGAGTAAACTTTGCGCCGCACAGGGGGCGAAGACCCTCTTTTGCAAGCACCCCTAAGACTTCCGGCGCTCCCGCCCCAAGAAGCAGGGGGATAGCGCTATCCCAGTCCCCGGCACTTACTTCCCATTCTCCCCGGGCGTTTCCCGGCAGAGGGGTCTTTAAGGCGCAGACGGAAACGCCGTTTTCAAAGCGCCGCCGCAGAGTCATTTTCCGGGCGGAAAAGGATCTTTGCGGGGTGTCGAAATATGTGGTTTCCATTTGGATTTTCTCGTATTTTTCAGAAAAAGCCGATAAAACTTTTTCGAAAACTTCTTTGTTTGCGTAAAACTTAAGCTCTAATTCCGTTGCCACGGTATCACCTCTTTTCCCTATTATACACCCCTTGCGCTCCTTTCGCAAGATTCTTTCCCGCCACCCCCGTTCCGACAAAATTCCCGGCGCTTTCGTGGTAGGATTTTCCTATACATAGGGAAAGGGATGAACGAAATGGCAACGCTTCAAACATATATCCGGAAAGGTCGCCACACTCTGAAAAAGTACGCATACGACCCCAGAATCTATATTGCCGCCCGGTGCGCGGCATACGCCCTGGCGGGTTTCTGCCTCAGCGCCGCCAGCCTGGGGGGATACTGCCAGCCCATTGCCATGGGACTTGTGTGCGCCTGCACCGGCTGGTCCGCGGCTATGGCTGCGGTGGGCGGCAGCTTGGGGTACCTGGTGTTTTGGGGACAAGCCGGGCAGCAGGCGATCTACTGGATGGCTCTTTCTGTAATTACAGTGTTGATTCTTTCCGACCGCCGGGCGGTCCGGGCAGCGGCGCTTCTGCTGCCGGCAACGGCGGGACTTTTGGTGGCGGCGGTGGGACTTGGATTCCAGGTGGCCCTGCAGGATGCCACGCCCATTCCCATTTATCTGCTCCGGGTGGCCATGGGCTTTGCCACCACCTGGCTTTTCTCCAAAGTCCTTGGGGGACGAAACCCGCTTTTGGAGTGGTTTTTGTGCGCTGTTTCGGTGCTGGCTCTGGCACAGATCATGCCCATTCCCTATTTGGGACTTGGCTACATAGCGGGAGGCCTGCTGGTAAGCGGCGGAGCGTTTCCCGCAGCTGCCCTTTCGGGACTTGCCTTAGATCTTGCTCAGGTCACAGCCGTGCCAATGACCGGGGTTTTGGCATGCGCCTATCTTCCCCGATTTCTTCCCAAACCGCCCAAATGGCTGACGCGGCTTTCCCCGGCACTTTCTTATGCCCTTTTTATGTATGTATGCGGCACCTGGGATCTTTATCCTCTGCCGGGACTTATCCTCGGTGGGATATTGGGCGGACTTTTGCCGGCGAAGAATAAGTCTGCGCTGCGAAGAGGAGAAACGGGCAGCGTCCAGGTGCGGCTGGAAATGGCATCCGGCGTCCTCTCTCAAGCGGAGCAGATCCTGCTGGAGGCGCCGGTAGTGCCGGTGGACGAGGATGCCTTGGTGACCCGGGCGGCGGAGCGGGCCTGCGGCAATTGCCCCTGCCGGAAAAGCTGCAAGGACAGTAAGCGTATCGCTCAGCTGCCGGGACTGCTGCTCCACAAACCGCTGCTAAGCACAGAGGAACTACCCATCCTCTGCCGGAAAAACGGGCGGTTTTTGGCAGAGCTGCACCGCAGCCAGGAGCAGCTTCGTTCCATCCAGGCGGACCGCCAGCGGCAGCAGGAGTATCGGGGCGCCGTGATCCAGCAGTACCGCTTTCTGTCGGAATTTCTGCAGGATCTTTCGGACCAGGTGGCTTGCCGCACGGAAACGGCAGAAGAAAACTACACCCCCCGGGTGCAGATCTTCGGTAACCGCCCGGAGGAGGATAACGGCGACCGCACCGCAAAATTCATCGGCGTGATGGGAAAATACTATGTGCTTTTGTGCGACGGTATGGGCACGGGCATGGGGGCGGTGCAGGAGGGAAAAACCGCAGTGCAGCTTTTGCGGCAGCTTTTGGGCGCCGGGTATCCTGCGGAGTATGCCCTCAGGAGCTTAAACAGCCTCTGTGCCCTCCGGGACAGAGCCGGCATTGCCACAGTAGACCTTTTGGAGCTCTCCCTCAAAACCGGAAAAGGGACGCTTTATAAATGGGGCGCTGCCCCCTCCTATCTCATCGGGGCAGCCGGCGCGGAAAAAATAGGGATAGCCGGTCCACCCCCTGGACTATCCGCAACGGGATTTCAGGAGACGAGCTATCGGCTATCCCTGCGTCGGGGAGAGACGCTGGTGCTGGTCAGCGACGGCGTAGGGGAAGAGGATGCCCTGCGTGTCTGCCGTAACGGAGTGGGAAGGTCGCCTGGGGAGCTGGCTACCCAATTGCTGACTTGCGCCTCGGCGGAGGGACAGGACGATGCGACCGTGATCACTGTCCGAATGGAGCCCTACGCTTCGCTCACAGAATAACATAAGTTTCTTACGAAATCTGTCGAAACACAAGATGTAGGAGATGAAAATGTAGAAAATCTACTATATGTAGCGAACAGGGTGGAGAAAAAGGGGAAAATGCCGGGATCGGTCGTCTGATCCCGGCATTTTTTGGGAAAAGTTTTGGCGAAAATCGGCAAAACGCTTGCGTTTTGATGGCTTTGGTGGTAATATATTTTTGATAACTACGGCTTTATGCCGAGGTTACAGGATGTACTTTCGCCTGCATAGCGCAGGCAAGATAAAATAAGGAGGAAAACCATGACTTCCAGTGAAAAGAAGCAACTCATGATCACTGCCTGCAAGATCCGTATGGGTGTAATCGAATCCACCTACGGCGCAAAGGCAGGCCACCCCGGCGGCAGCTTGTCCGCAGCAGAAATCTATACCTACCTGTACTTTAAGGAAATGAACATCGATCCCAAGAACCCCAAGTGGGAGGATCGTGACCGTTTCGTCCTGAGTAAGGGTCACACCACCCCTGGTCTGTACTCCACTCTGGCAAACCGCGGCTTCTTCCCCGTGGAAGATCTGCCCACCTTCCGTCACATCGACAGCTACCTGCAGGGTCACCCCAATATGAACATGGTTCCCGGCGTTGATATGTCCACCGGTTCTCTGGGTCAGGGCGTTTCCACCGCTGTTGGCATGGCTCTGGCTGCAAAGCACACCGGAAAGCAGAACCGTGTGTACTCCCTGCTGGGCGACGGCGAGATCCAGGAAGGTCAGGTTTGGGAGGCATGCATGGCTGCTTCTCACTACAAGCTGGATAACCTCTGCATCGTTGTGGACAACAACGGTCTGCAGATCGACGGTAACATCGCTGATGTTATGAGCCCCTACCCCATCGTAGACAAGCTGCAGGCTTTCGGTTTCGCAGTTCAGGCCATCGACGGCCATGACTTCGATGCAATCGAGGCAGCTTTCGCAAAGGCAAGAGAGACGAAGGGTCAGCCTTCCGCCATTGTCATCAAGTCCGTCAAGGGCAAGGGCGTTTCCTACATGGAAAACAAGGCCGGTTGGCACGGCAAGGCTCCCAATGACGCAGAATACGCCCAGGCTATGGAAGAACTGAAGGCCCAGCTGGCAGAATTGGAGGCAATGTAATTATGGCAGATATGGTTAAGATCGCTACCCGTGATAGTTACGGCAACGCTCTGAAGGAGCTGGGTGC
>JAZSAB010000070.1:0-2579 GCA_045601675.1 Faecousia sp. | reverse complement strand
CAGATAGTGTCTGTGCCGTTTAAGGTTACTTCGGCAACGGTTTCCAGGTTCACTGCGGCAGCCAAAACGCAGCCGTGCTGATGGTCGGTGTGGTTACCGCCGATCTCTGTACGGCCGGGCGCGGAAAAGACATATTTGGTAGACATCGGTCTTTCTCCTTGTTTATATTTCCTTCATTGTATAGGAAAGTGGCGGAAAAAGCAACATGGTTTCGTTAAAAGTCTGTAGAAAGCAAGATGTATATAACATCCGCTTTATTGGACAGTTTGTTTGTTATAGTGTAATCGCAAACCAAAGAGGATAGGCGTAGGAAAAGATTTGGTATGGTTTTATTGCGTTGCCAATTCTTTCGTAATTTAGTATAATACCCGTAGGCACAATTTGCAGAGAGGGGAACGAAGATATGCTATGGTGCGATTTTTATGATGCTTTTTGGGATTGGTCTGATTCTACACGGCGCACGCGGATCTCCTCTCTGGAGGATATTGGCTCTGGCGATGAGGTCGTTGAGGCAGTTCTGGAAATTGAAGATCCTAAAGTGAAGGCACAGCTGATCCGTAAGGCAATGAAGCTGGGTGCAAAGTTTACGGAAGATGACTTTATGAATCTGGATGGAGAATTGACCGACGAGCTTTATGAGCAGCTTGGTAAGTATGCCTGCCTTGATCATAATGATCCATATTTCGATGAAGACAATATGACCTGGGAAGATTTTGAATGTAATTACTGTGATTGGAGCCCCGAGATCACAGCACGGCGAATCGCAAAACTGAAAAATTTCGGCAATCCGGAATCTGTATGCGAGGTCATTTTAGGTATGCCAACGCCGGAACTGGAGGATGCACTTTATAATAGGGCAGTCGTTAAGGGTGTCAAGTTCACGCAGAATCAGCAGACTCGTATGGGGCATGTGGAGAACCAATTAAAAAAGGCACTTGACAATTTCGCAACCGATGAACAAATATCGCAGCTGGAGCGGGATGTGGATGTGCTGTGCAAGCAGTTGGATGAACAGTTCCCGAATGGGCGTAGATGCAAGCCTGCCAAGGGATGCTTACAGACTATGATCGAATATTTTCTTTTCAGTTTTGTTTTTATGGTTATCGTGATCGTTTGCATTATGCTACTGATTGCGTCAAGTAATTGAAGGAGATAGAATATGCCATTTGAGATAGTCAGAAATGACATAACCAAGATGACTGTAGATGCCATTGTGAATACGGCAAATCCCCGTCCTGTGATCGGCGCGGGAACGGATGCTGTGATCCACGAAGCGGCCGGTCCCGGACTTTTGACTGCCCGGCAGAAAATAGGGAAAATTCCCACCGGCAGCACCAAGGCGGAGATCAAGCAGTATATCGAGGAGAATTTCCGGTACGACCTCAGCCGCACCTGCGACGAGATCCGTCCCGGCTATCACCATGTGGAGACTTGTCAGGAAACAGTCCCTGAGGCGATCACCGCCTTTCTGGAGGGAGAATCCTTCGAAGATGTGATTCGTACTGCCGTATCCCTCGGCGGCGACTGCGACACGCTGACGGCTATCGCGGGAAGCATCGCGGAAGGTTTTTACGGTGTGCCGGAGGAACTGAAGCAGGAGTGCCGCAAGCGCTTGCCGGAACCGCTGCTGCGTATCCTCGACCGATATGAGGAATATCGCAGCCGTTAATAAAGGATCCGACACCGTAGGGTGTCGGATCTTTTTTACATGGTATTCCGAATGTGGTTGTGTATAATATGCGCTTATAGTCCTGAAACGACCAAAGGATAAGAGGTTTTTCCTATCGTGTAGCCGAGGGGTTTTAGTTTCTCCGTGATCTCTTCCAGATAGTAATCTCCGAGCTCAATGCTGAGGGTTTCTCCGTTTGTCAAAGGACCGTTCTCGTTAAAGACAAATTCCAAATCGCCTTCAATCTCCACAATAGGATTTGGCGCGATGAGAGAAATGTCAATGGTTCCGATTGCTTCTGCGTCAATATAAACGGTTACATCCGCCGCAGAGAAGACCAGGGATATGTTTTTGGAAACGGTTTGTTGGTAACCGGCAGGGAAGCTGAAATATGCAAAGGCAGAGCCGTTGCTTCCGCTGTAATAGATGTGATCCTTTATCATTGCGAAAATATCAATTTCCTGATATTCTTCCAGGTCTGAAACAGTGATGATGACCGATGTGTCAAAGTCGATGCGCAAGCGGTCCATGATATCCCCCATACTTATACCGACTGCTTTAAGGCTCGCGGCAGGCGCAGCGGTCAAGGTTATCTTGTCGCCGTTTGATAGGGGAGCGTCATAGGAAAGCTGGAAGTCCAGCAGAGATTCAACAGAAAGCGTTTTGTCTGCGCTGTCAATTTCTGCCAGGAACTTGCTGATTTCGACCTTGCCAATGCGATCCATCAGTGTGGAAGCATCGACATGCAACGAGGCGGACGCCTCACCGCTGAAGCCGCTATATTCAACAGTTATGTAGTCGGAAAGGTCCAGTTGCCGTATGGGAAGCGCCTCTTCATAGTAAGCGGTGGTGGCAGGGGGGACTGTTGTGGGGTTGTTCTTTTCGGAGTGGATAACTGTGGTGGCTACAC
>JAZSAB010000069.1:0-6902 GCA_045601675.1 Faecousia sp. | reverse complement strand
CAGGCCGATCTCCAGATCATAGAAGCCGTCATAGTCCTGCCTGGAAGCCATGGTGATGACCTGGTGCTCCGGCACCAGGGTTTGGGTCATGGCCCGGCCTGCCGTATCACCCCGGCCCGCACGGCCCACCACCTGGGTGAGCATATTAAAAGTTGTTTCAGCGGCACGGTAGGAGCCTGTGTACAGGCTCAGGTCCGCATCCAGCACACCCACCAATGTCACATCCGGCAGGTTCAGTCCCTTGGCGACCATCTGCGTGCCCACCAAAACGGGAACTTTGTTCTCAGAAAATTCCTTGAGGATCTTCTCGTGGGGGTTCATGGCGCTGACAGTGTCCGTATCCATACGGGAAATGGGAATCTCCCCAAAGATCCCCTGCAGCTCCTGCTGGACCTTTTGGGTGCCGGTTCCGATTCTCTTCATGGGTCCGCCGCAGTTCGGGCAGCGCTTGGGTACCGGCTGGGAATAGCCGCAGTGATGGCACATCAAGCGCTCGTTGGCGCTGTGGTAAGTAAGCCTTGCGCTGCACCGGGGACATTCGGGCGCTTCCCGGCAATCCACGCACACCAGCGCCCGGCTGTTTCCTCTGCGGTTGAGAAACAGGATCGTCTGCTTTTCGTCTTTTATATTCTCCCGGATGGCATCCTGGAGAATGTAGCTTACGGAAAGGTCGTTTCCAAGCTTTACATCCTCCCGCATATCCACGATCTCCACCTTAGGCAGAGCTTTGCCGTTATAGCGGGATGAGAGGGTATATAATTTATGATCACCGCATTTTGCGTGATACATGGTCTCCACCGCCGGAGTCGCCGAACCGAACAGCACAAGGGCGTTTTCCTTGATTCCGCGCCACTTTGCGATGTCCCGGGCATCGTACCGGGGGGAGTTTTCGGATTTGTAGGAATGTTCCTGTTCCTCGTCCAGGATCACAAGTCCCAGATTGGGGCAAGGGGCGAACACGGCAGAGCGGGTTCCTACCACCACGCTTGCGTCGCCATTTTTGACCCGTTTCCACTGGTCATACCGTTCGCCTGCCGGCAGGCTGCTGTGCAGCACCGCCACACGGTCGCCAAAATAGGCGGCAAGGAGTCCCAAAAGCTGAGGGGTCAGGGCGATCTCCGGCACCAAAAGCATTCCCTGCTTACCCATCTCCAGGCAGCGGGAGAGCAGCTTAATGTACACAGCGGTTTTTCCCGAGCCGGTGATGCCGTAAAGCAGCGCCGTGCCGGGGTTCTCTGCGGACATTTGCTCCGCAAGACCGGAAAAGGCCTTTTCCTGCTCCTCGTTGAGGGTAAGGGGTCCATTTAGCTTTGCGGGAATGATCTCCCGGCAGCGCAGCACCGGCTTTTCCCAAAGGGCAAGATAGCCAAGCTCCGCCAATCGTTTTACCGTGGAGGGCTTGGCGCCGGTATAGTAGCAAAGTTCCTTGACAGATGCGCTGCCTACGGCGCAGATGGTCTCCAGCACGCTTTTCTGCATAGCCGCGGACTTGGGTCTGCGGGATGCGTACTCCAGCGCCTCCGTATCCGGCACATTCAGCGTAGCGATCAGCTCCACCTTGTCGTTTGCCCGGCGCATCATATCCATGCTGGCAGTGATCCACTTTTTCCGCAGAAGATAGGCGGCAGCTTTCTGGATCTGCTCCTCGTCCATCAAGGCACGAAGGGCATTTTCGTCTGTTTCTCCGCCGCAGTCCAAAAGAAACTGCAGCATCTTCCGGGCATCCTCGCTCCGTGGCGGTTTTTCCTCCCAGGAGCGGTCCTCGGTCAGGGCATAAGACTCGGTCTTGCGAAACCAAAGACCGGCGGGGAGCATGGCGTGAGCAGCGTCATAGAAGGTGCAGAAATACCGCTGCCGCATAAAGGATGCCAGCTGCAGCATTCGCCCCGAGAGCACCGGCTCTTCATCCAGCTTCTGCAGGATCGATTTGAGCCCCTCTTCCTTGCCTTCCTCTACGGAAAGGACGATGCCCTCTGCGGTGCGGTTTCCCCGCCCGAAGGGGACGGTGACCCGCATGCCGGGCGCAAGCTCCATGCCCTGGGGGATAACGTAAGAATAGGACTTGTCAATGGCAAAATTCGCCGCTGACACAGCAATTTTTGCGATCATGAAAGTCCCTCCTTACAAAAGATTTTTATTTATACTCGTCCTTAAGGGTTGCGGTAAGCTTGCCCTCTGCAACTTCCCGGATTGCCAGGGTCACGGGCTTTTCGGTCAGCTCTTCCTGGAGCTCCTCAGCCTCACTTGCGATTTGTCTTGCGCGCTGGGCAACCACATTTACCAGCAGGTAACGGCTATCCATATTCTTCAGCAGGTCTGCTACGGGGGGGTACAACATAATCATTTTCCTCCAAATTCTTAATCCGCCTGTTCGGCGATGATATTCAGTATTGCTTCGGCGCAGCGCTCCACAGTATCGTTGACCACCGTGTGGTTATACTGCTTGCTCTGCTCCATTTCCCAGGCTGCCCGCTGGAGCCGCATCTGCATCTGCTCCTCCGAGGTATCGCCACGGGAGCGAAGCCGGCGTTCCAGCTCCTCTATAGAGGGCGGTGCCACGAAAATAAGGGTGGCATCCGGGCGGTTCTTGCGGACATTGAACGCGCCGTTGGGTTCAATATCCAGGATCACATGTCCCCGGGTAAGTTTCTCCTCCAGCTGACCCTTGGGGGTGCCATAGAAGTTGTCCATGTGTCCGTCGTATTCCAAAAACTCATTCCGGTCGATCATCTCCCGGAAGGCTTCCTTGGTGATGAAATAATAGCTGACGCCGTCGGTTTCACCGGGGCGGGGCGCTCTCGTGGTGGCGGAGACGGAGAACAGAAGGTCATCCCGGCTCTCCATAACTTTCGCCAGCACGGTGCTCTTGCCAACTCCGGAGGCGCCGGAGATCACAAACAGTTTTCCCTTGCTCATTTTTCTTCCTCCACGCAGCTTTTGTGCCAGCGCTGGGACAGCTCTTCCGTTTCAAGGGCAGACAGGATCACATGATCGGTGTCCATCAGAATCACCGTTCTTGTCTTGTGACCGTAGGACGCGTCGATGAGCATACCCCGGTCCTTGGCTTCCTGCACCACGCGCTTGATAGGCGCGGAATCCGGATCCACCATTGCAAGCACCCGGTTTGCCGCCAGCATACTTCCAAAACCGATGTTGATCAGTTTCATACTCTACCTCTTACTCAATGTTCTGGGTCTGCTCGCGGATCTTTTCCAGCCCCGCCTTAATATCCACCACGATCCGGGCAAGTCTTACATCAGTACACTTGGAGCCGATGGTATTTGCCTCCCGGTTCATCTCCTGGAGCAAAAAGTCCAGCTTTCTGCCCACAGCGCCGCCGGCGGTAAGCATGCCGTTCATCTGCTCCAGGTGGCTGCGCAAGCGGACGGTTTCCTCGTCCACCGCAACCTTGTCCGCAAAGATGGCAGCCTCTGTAAGGATTCGGCTTTCATCGATAGCGGTATTTTCCAGCACCTCACGAAGCTTGATCTCCAGGCGCTTGCGGTAGTCGATCACGGTCTGCCCGTTGCCCTCTTCCACCTGGGACACCAGCTCCAAAATGGTATTTCCCCTGCTTCGCAGGTCCTTATCCAGCGCCGCGCCCTCGGCGCAGCGCATGGCATCATAGTTTGCAAGGGCGGTAGCGACGACGCTGAGCATATCCTTCTGGAGCTGCTCTTCGTCCACTTCCGGCTTTTCGATCACAAAGACCTCCGGCAGCCGGGACACGGAAGAGGTGGTGATATCATCCTTCACACCGTAATCCGTGACCATCTGCCGCATAGCGGCAAGATAGCCTTCCAGCACCGGTCCGTTCAGGCTGATCTTTGTGTCGGATTCTCCCTCGCTGCGCAGGCTGATAAATACATCCACCTTGCCGCGGGAGACCGACGCCTTTACCGCCTGCTTCACCGCATCCTCCGCAAAGGACAACATTCGGGGCAGCCGCACGGAAAGATCTAAATAGCGGTTGTTCACCGAGCGGATCTCCACCGTAAACTCCCGTCCGTTTACTGTCTCTACACCACGGCCGTAGCCGGTCATACTTTTAACCACGGTCTATCATCCTTTCCTTTTCGGTCTCTGCCTTGCGCAGCGTAGCGGACACGCTGTAAGTGCCCACAGCGCCCACCTTAGAGAACTCCTCGGAGGGAGTGATCTTTGCCTTGATGGTAGCAGTACCCTGCTCTGTGCCGGTAAAGTCCACAGTGACGGTCAGATCGCTTTCCTGGATCTTCTCCACCAGCTCCGTAGGACCGCGGAGGGTCACATCCAGCGCCTGGGTGATAAACTCCACTTCCATACCCTCGGGCAGGTTGATGGCCTTCAGATCCTGGATCTTCAAGGTCTTGCTGCTGAGGCTGCCGAAATCGATCTCCACCGCTGCCTCGGTAATGCCGGTGACATTGTTGACACCCTCGGGCAGAACAATGGGGAACATCAGCGTTTCGTTCTTGGTGATCTCTCCCAAATTGATGGTGCCGATCTCCAAATTAGTCAGGTTCTCCAAAAGCGCTTCGTTGCCGGTGACCTGGATGGTCTTGGGCTCGATAAGCACGGTACAGTCGTTCTTGGTAGCGCCGCCGCCTTCCACGATCTTGAGGACCAGCTTCAGCTCCTTGATCCGCTGGACCTTCAGCGTCAGTCTTACCTGCTCGAGATTTGTGGTAACTGCCTGGGCATCCACCGGCTCGTTCTTATAGTTGCAGAGGGTATAGTTCATATCCTCCACAATCGTCTCCTCCCGGAAATCGAGGTTTACCTTTACCACGGCCTTGGAAACCGCGTCCACAGCGGACTGGGGACCGGTGATCTCCACATGGGTGTGGCTGAGCTCCGCGTTTTCCTTGTCGGCAATGAAGCCCTCGGGCACAGCGCCATCAAATGCGATCTCGATGGGCACCTGCTTGGTGATCTTCTTTTCCACCACCAATGTCACCGCGTTGGGGTTGCGGTTCTGCACATCGATGTTATTGCCGGAAATGTTTCCGGGATAGCTGGGGGTAAAGGCGATCTGATGGGTGCCGGCTGCCTCCACGCCGGAGACATTGGCTACCACACTGATATTGCTGCTATTGAGGTCCGCCAGGTCCGCGCGGCTGCCCTTCAGCCGCAGGGTAACGCCCTGGGTCTGGCTGACCACCATGAGACCACGGTCTGCCAGTATGCTCTCGTTCTGCAAAACGACAGGGATATTCTGATAAGTTTCCTCGTACTCGGGGTTGACCACCGTAATGACATACGCCCAAAGGCCAAAGGCAAGCACCAGGGACAGCAGCACTGCAAAAGCTTTATTCTTCATCGCGCTTTCCCTCCTTGAGAATGGTCTTTGCCCGATTCACGAGCTTTTGCATCTTGTTGCCTTCCTGATCCTTTTCGTCCCGGCAAAGCTCGTTACGCAGGAGCTTCTCCAGGGTCTGAGGCGCTAAGTGGCGCTTGAGCATACCGCCCACCGCAACAGAGATGGCGCCGGTCTCCTCAGAGACCACCACCACTACCGCGTCGGTCACTTCGCTCATACCGACGGCTGCCCGGTGACGGGTGCCAAGATCCGCGCTTAAGCGGTTTGTGTCGGAAAGGGGCAGAACGCAGCTTGCCGCCACCACTCTTCCCTCGCGGATGATCACCGCGCCATCATGGAGCGCCGTATTGGGGAAGAAGATATTCCGAAGCAGCTGCTGGGACACCTGACCGTCGATCATGGTGCCGGACTTAAAGTATTCATCCAAACGGCTGTCCCGGGAGAACACGATCAGCGCGCCGACCCGCTCCCGGCTCATGCTCTCGCAAGCACGCACCACCTGGGCGATCACAGGCACCATTTCCTGCTCCGGCTGGGATGTTCCCAAAAGCCGGCTGAGCTTAAATCTGCCCAGATGGTCCAGCACACGGCGGATCTCCGGCTGGAACAAAATGACCACAGCGATAAGTCCCACCTGCAGGATCTGCCGAATAAGGAAGTTCAGAACATTCAGCTCCAAAAATTCCGTCAGCCAGGACAGCACTAAGATTCCAAGCACAACACCGGCAATGCGCACAGAGCCGGAACTGCGGAACAGAGGGATCAACTTATAGATCAAAACCGCAACGATGAGGATATCCAAAAAATCCGACCACTGCATCATTGCCAGCTGCCTTCCCAAAGACTGTAAAACTTCCATAAGCGCCCCTCATTCCTTCGTAAATTTTCATAGAAACACCGACTTTTTTGAGCCGATGGCATACCTATCCTATTATCCAATCTATTATAGCGGATTCGCGCTACAATGGCAATAGGAATTGCGTAATTTTTTACAATTTGTCCACAATTCTTTCCGCTGCCAAAAGGAGCTTTGCGGTCTGTCCGCAGGATGCGTCGTGACCGTAGCTGACGCGCACCGTTCCGGTGCTGAAAGTGCCTGCGCTTTCGTGGGCAAGGGGAGCGCAGTGCAGTCCCGCCCGGACGGCGATCCCCTGCTTTTCCAGGCGATAGGCAAACGCCTCGCAGTCCCCCTTCGGCACAAAGGAAAGGGTCCCGGATTGATGCTCTCCGGTAAACACCGTAAGACCCAGCCGCTTTAGTCCCCGGGCGCACCGGCGCACCTCATTTTGCTGACGGCGTAAGCGGGCTGCCGCATCGGTTTTCAGTAGATACTCAAGACCTGCGCCCAAGCCCGCGATTCCCGGAACATTCAGCGTCCCCGCCTCCAGCGCATCGGGGAGAAAATCCGGCATTTCGTGACTTGCGGACAGGCTTCCCGTGCCCCCCAGCAGCAAAGGCTGCGACGATTTTTTTGAGGACAGCGAGTGGTAACGACACAAAAAGCCGGGAGCAGATTAATCCTGCTTCCGGCAATATTGGGTTTCGGGGCGGAGAATTTTTGCCTCGCTTCGCTCGGCGGAGCGCACGAAGCAGCTCTGTC
>JAZSAB010000068.1:0-6568 GCA_045601675.1 Faecousia sp. | reverse complement strand
CTCTTAACCCCGTTCGACTTGCATGTGTTAGGCACGCCGCCAGCGTTCGTCCTGAGCCAGGATCAAACTCTCAAAAAATTGTATCTAAACTCCTTACGGAGCTCAAATCTTTTTTGAATAATTTGCTCTTAGCAATATACTCAAGAATTTTCGTTGGCTGTTCGTTTATTCGTACACGAATAATCTTTAAACAATCCATTTTTATAAATTGTCCAAGGTGTTACTTGTTCGTCTTTGCGTTATTCAATTTACAAGGTACAGTACTTTACTGTCCTCCCGGCGAAACGCCGTTCATCAGACAGCTTGCCTATGATACCATCAGAATCCTCTTTTGTCAATACCTTTTTTCGAAAATTTTTACTTTTTTTAAAGGAATTTTTCGGGGCGGTTTTCCGCCCCTTATCTAAGGTTTTCCGTGATGTCACTAAGGGCATCCGCGGCATCCATAATACTCTCCTCCTGCCGGGAGAGATCGCCCAAACTCAAAATGCCGCAGAGCTTTCCGTCTTCCACCACCGGAAGTCTTCGCACCTGCTGTCTGCCCATCAGATGGGCTGCCACCGATGCCTCCATATTGGGATCTACGGTGTGTACCTGACCGGTCATAACCTGTCGCACCGGAGTCTTTTCGGGAGAGAGATTTGCCGCCACGCAACGGGTGATCAGATCTCGATCGGTGACCAAGCCGCAGAGCTTGCCGTCGCTGCCACAGACCGGCAGAAAGCCGACATTGTGCTGCTTGAGGGTCCTTGCCGCCACCTGCACCGTTTCCTCCGGATGGATCTTGATCACCCGGTCTGACATGATGTTTCGTACTTTCATAGTAAATACCTCCTTTTGATCAGTAAGTATTTACGCTTTTATAAAAAATATACCCGGCGGATTCTTCCGCCGGGTATTTCTTGTTAAATTAACTGTAGGTAACGGTGCCGTTTAGAGATGCGATGGCAACATAGGTCTTACCTACGCCCAGGGTGATGGGCTTGCCATCCATGGTGGTGTAAGAGAAGGGACCTTTCAATTTCTCTCTGGACCACTTAATGGGAACGATCTTGCCGTCGCAGACGAAGTGACCTTCGCCCTCGCCGATGAGATCGTAATAGGTGCGGTAGCCGCTGTCGTCGTGCCACTGCTCCGCCTTCAGGACAAGCAGGTTGCGGAACGCCAGCACATCCCCTGTGTTGCCATCCACCCAGTTTCTGCTGTGCTGATAGGCTTCGTAAAGACCGGTGGACTCGTTGAGGGTCATTGTGGTGGTCTTGCCGCCGCGGAAAGTGATCTTGACAGAAGCTGCCTGCTCGCCGCCGGCAGCAGCGGTCTCGTCGGCAAAGTTAAGACCGTAATCGATATCTTCTACCTTGGTGCTGTACTTCTTATCCTTCATACACGCCAGGAGCTTTTCGCCCTTGGTAAACAGAGTGTACTCAAAAGCATAGCCTGCGTTGGAGCGCTCGCTGTCCCGGTAGAAGTAGGAGCTATAGTACATCTCGTCGATGTGGCGCCACTTTTTGATCCGGTCGGAGGTATCGTCATAGCGACCCTTCCGTCCTCCGGGACTGCCGCCGCAGTGGACGATGGGGGCGTCATAGGACACCGCTACATTATTAAAATAAGTACGGGCGCTGCGGATAGGACCGATCTTCCCCTCAAAAGTCAGATCGGTATACATACCCAGGCAACGGGTGATGCCGCCCTCCGCTTCGATCTCATAGACCATATCCGCGCTGCCGATACCATGCTGGGGCAAGGCATTATAGTCATTGGGGGTAACGATGGCAACCGTACGACCCACAAAGGGCTCCTCCAGCAGTTCGCCATTTAAGGGATGGCGCAGTTCTTTCGCCTCGGTGGTCTCCGGCACGGGTTCTGTGGTCTCCTCCGTTGTTGCCGCGGTGGTGGTCACGGTGGTAGGCGCCGGCTCCTGCTTTTCTTTGGAAGCCAGCGCAAAGCAAAGCACCAGCGCAAGCACCAAAACGAGAGCAAGTCCAATGACCAGGTACCACATCTTGGGAACTTTCCGGAGCATTGCCGGTATTTCTTTTATTTTCGACAGAATCTCTTTCATTGTCGCCATCCTTTCTTTCTGATGGTACAATTATACCATACCGCAGGGGTCTGTGCTACGGGGAAAATCCCTCAAAAATGGGAATGTATTCCTCCGCAACCGCCTTGTCCAGGTCCTCCTGGGAGGTGATGGTCCAGCAGACGCCCTGGGCGCCCCAGAGCTTTCGGGCAATGTGCACGCCAAGACATTCCCGGTCCTTGAAGCGGTAGGCAACAAAATCCGGGGCGGTGAGGAAATTCACAAGCTGGTTCGTCATGATCCACTTGAGGATCCAGGGGTGATTTACATTGCTCTTCAGGAAATTCTCCGCAAGCTGACCGCGGATCACTTTCGGATGATGCATGCGCAGATGGCGCACACAGAAGGGGTCGAAGGACTCGATGCAGTAGGCGCCCTCATAACCCTCCAGCATCCGGCACACCGCATCCGTAAGCGCAGCGTGGTTTCTCTTGTAGGTTTTCAGCTCTACGATCAGCGGCACTTTTCCGGAAACCAGCTCCAGCACCCGGGAAAAGAGGGGGATGGTCTCCTCCGTGCCCTCCAACCGGATCTGGGAAAGCCTGTCGGCAGTCAGTTCTTCCACAACGCCCTCCTGTCCGGTAGTGCGGACGAGAGAAGAATCATGGATCACAGCCAGTGAGCCGTCCGCCAAAAGGTGGACATCCAACTCTATGCCGTAGCCACCCTCCACAGCCTTGCGGAAGGCCGCCATGCTGTTTTCCGGGCAACCCTCCCCGTGGAGACCCCGGTGGGCATAGAAATGCCCGCGGAGCTTCGGAAGGTCGGGGTGACCTCTGCGGCAGTACAGCATAAGCAAGTATACGATGATCGCCAGCGGGATCAGTAGAAGTATCATAAATAATCAGTCCTCGATATCAAAGGCTTCCAGACCCTTTTTCTCCTTCGCCTTGGAGTCGCCGTGCTTCACGAAGAGCATGGTGACAAACGCCAGTGCCACGAAGATCGTTGCGTAGGGGAACAGGGCGGTCATACCCATCTTATCCATCAGGAAGCCGGAGAGCATGGGGGTCAGAGTCTGTGCCGCCATGGAAGCGGTGTAGTAGAAGCCGGTATACTTACCCACATCGCCGCCGGAGCACATCTCCACCACCATGGGGAAAGAGTTTACGTTGATGGTTGCCCAGGCGATACCTGCAAGCGCGAACATCAGATACATCAGCCAGGCGGGGCTGCCGGCCCGCATAAAGGAGGCTACCAAAAATGCCACCGCCAGCATCACAACGCCGGCAAGGATAGTGTTCTTTCTGCCGATCTTGGATGCCACCATACCCGCGGGCAGGTACGCAACGATAGCGCAGGCCTGGGCAATGAGCATGGTTTCGCTATAACCCATCAGCAGCACATTGGGGGCGTAGACGGAGTACTTGGAGGTTACCGCGTTATAGCCGAAATACCACAGGGCAACGGAAAGCAGGATGCAGATGAGAGATACCATCTCACCACGGGAAAGCTTGCGCTTCTGACCGTCCGGCTCTGTCTCTTCTTCGATGCCGTAGCGGACGGAGTCCTCTTCCATCTCCCGGACCCACTTCTTTTCCTTGACCGTTGCCAGGAAAATACCCAAAGCCACCAGCATGATCACCGCAATGGTGATGTAGTAGCCGGTATAGCTCATCATAGCGTTTTTGGCAGAGGAGATGCTGAATGCAAAGCCCATGCCCAACACCAGCACCACAATGCCGCCGGCGTTGCCCATCAGGTTAATGACAGCATTCGCCTTAGAGCGCAGGGGCTTGATGGTCACATCCGGCATCAGCGCCACCGCGGGAGACCGGAAAATGCCCATAGCCACCAGCAGCACCAGCAGCACGGCAATGAACAAAATCAGGGGGGTGGGGTTCTTTGCCGTCTGATCCGCGGCGTATGCCTGGCGGGCAGGCACCACATAGCTTGTATAGGGCGCGGCCTTTTCATCCATGTTGGTCACATCCTGGGTGTCGTCGGTACTGCGGATCTCCACAAACTGCTCCTTGGTAAACAGATCCTCCAGCACGAATTTCGTGCCGTTGGGGGTCTGCAGTTCCTTTTGGGACTGGGTGTCGTAGACGATCGCAAGGGCAGCGGGGTCGTCCACAGTGCTGACGGCGCTGATCTGCTTGAGCTGAGCGTTATCCACAAAGCTCAGGCCCACCAGCGCAATGGCGGCAATGATGGTACCGATGCGGATAAAGGGGGTACGGCGACCGCTCTTGCCGTTATGCTTATCGGAGATGGTTCCGAAAAGGGGCAGCAGGAACAGAGCCAGGATATTATCCAGCGCCATGATCACACCGGACCAGGTCTGGTTCATACCGAATTTGTTGGTAAGAGTCAGCGCGATGGTGGCGTCGTATGCCTGCCAGAAAGTAAGGATCAGGAAGAAGGCAAAGCCCACCAGTACGGTTTTCTTTGTGTTCAATTTCATTGGAGCAACCTCCGCTTCAAAATATGTACGAATACATTATATAAAATGTATAAAGAAAAAGCTACTACTATTTGCAGATTGCGCTATAACCTGCTGTCGCAGCCCCGCTATGCCAAAATTTACAACAAAAAAGGACGCCTATTGGCGTCCTTTTCTTATTTGTCTTCGTCGGCGACGAAATCCAGAGTCAGGCTCTTTACATTGGGGCAAAGGCGGGTGTACTTCACGCCGGCGGCGTCCATCATACGCTTGGAGGCGATGGTGCCGGGGGTGTGTGCGTACTTGTCGGAGAGATAAAGCACTTCCTTGATGCCACTCTGGATGATGGCCTTGGCGCACTCGTTGCAGGGAAACAGCGCAACATAGATGCGGCTGCCCCGCAGGTCTCTGCCGTTGGCATTTAAGATCGCGTTCAGCTCCGCGTGGACAACATAGGGGTACTTGGTTTCTTCGCCGGTACGGTCCCAGGGGAACTCATCGTCGCTGCAGCCCTTGGGCATACCGTTGTAGCCGGTGGAGATGATAATATTGTCGGGGGATACGATGCAGGCGCCTACCTGGGTGCTGGGGTCCTTACTGCGGCGGGCAGCCAGCATGGCTACGCCCAGGAAATATTCGTCCCAGCTGATGTAATCGCTTCTTTTCATAATGGATCCTCCAAAAAAGTTTTCTTAATTGTACCAAAAAAATCCGGAAAGGACAAGACCTTTCCGGATTTTTTACGATTTTTAGTCAAAAAAGTCCTTGATGGTGTCGAAGAACTTGTTGCGCTTGGGGGTGGACTTTTTGTCCAGGGTATCGTCAAGCTTCCGGAGGATCTCCTTCTGCTCCTTGGTGAGCTTTGTGGGCGTCTCTACCACCACGGTAAACTTGTGGTCACCCCGGTACTTGGGGCTATTGATGGAGGGGATGCCCTTGCCGGAGAGGGTGAACATCTTGCCGGTCTGTGTGCCTTCCGGCAGGTCGTATTTTACCTTTCCGTCCAGAGTGGGCACTTCGATCTCGCCACCCAAAGCCGCCTGGGTAAAGGAGATGGGCACTTCACAGTAGACCGTCATACCGTCCCGCTGGAAGATGGGATGGCGCTTGATGTAAACTTCCACCAAAAGGTCGCCGTTGGGACCGCCGTTGGCGCCTACGCAGCCTTCGCCGCGCAGACGGACGCTCTGTCCCTCATTGATGCCCGCAGGCACCTGGACCTTGACTTTCTGTGTACGGTAGACCTTGCCCTTGCCACGGCAGGTGCTGCAGGGATTCTTGATGATCTTACCGCGACCGCTGCACTGGGGGCAGGTGGTCTGGGACTGCATCCGCATACCCATAATATTCTGCACCGTGGTGACCTGACCCGTACCCTTACACTGGGAGCAGGTCTCGATCTTGCCGTCGGCAGAGCCGGAGCCAGAGCAAGTGCTGCAGTTTTCGATCCGGCGGGCGGACACTTCCTTTTCTGCGCCGAAAGCGGCCTCTTCAAAGGTAAGATCCAGCCGGGCGCCCACATTCTCGCCTCTGCGGGGGGCGTTCTGGGTGCTGCGGCGGCTACCGCCACCGAAAATATCGCCGAAAATATCGCCAAAGTCGCCGAAACCACCGAATCCGCCGAAACCGCCAAAGCCTGCGCCGCCGTAGCCACCGGCGCCGCCGCCATAGTTGGGATCCACGCCGGCAAAGCCGAACTGGTCGTAACGGGAGCGCTTCTCCTCATCGGAGAGCACCTCGTATGCCTCGCCCAGTTCCTTGAACTTTTCTTCCGCCGTCTTATCCCCGGGGTTGCGGTCGGGGTGGTACTTCATGGCACTTTTGCGATATGCTTTTTTAATTTGATCGGCGCTGGCATTCTTCTCGACGCCCAGCACCTCATAATAATCGCGTTTATTCTCCGCCATACTTTTCACCTCTCAATTGGTCATCTGCCACACGATAGTAAGGCATTTAATTGACAATTGAAAATTGAAAATTGACAATGATTGTGTGCGCCAAGCGCACGGACCAAATTTCTTGCAGATATCCTCTGCAATTGTCCATTGTCAATTGTCCATTGTCCATTTACGCATTTGCGTAATATTGCACCGAAAAGG
>JAZSAB010000067.1:0-6402 GCA_045601675.1 Faecousia sp. | reverse complement strand
GTCAGCCTTGTAGTCCTCGGGGAAAGTGATATCGATATTCTTTTCTTCGCCTGCGGACATACCAACGATCTGCTCCTCAAAGCCGGGAACGAAAGAACCGGAGCCAAGCTTCAGGTCAAAGCCTTCGCCCTTACCGCCGTCAAATGCGACGCCGTTATCGAAACCTACGAAGTCGATATTAGCGGTGTCACCCATCTCGGCAGCACGCTCAACAGTCTCGGTGGAAGCAACATTCTGTGCCATACGGTCCAGCTCTGCCTGTACCTGCAGATCGGTGATCTCGATCTCTGCCTTCTCGACTTCCAGGCCCTTGTAGTCACCCAGAGTAACCTCGGGGTAAACATCGGTGGTCAGAGTGATGGTAACAATGTTATCCTCGCTGATATTCATATCGGTCAGGCTGGGACGGCCAACTGCCTTCACATCCTGCTGGGTAACAGCGAAATCATAAACTTCGGGGAAGATCTCTTCCAGCCCATCTTCGTAAAATACATGAGCGCCGTACATAGACTCAATGAGCTTACGGGGAGCCTTGCCCTTACGGAAGCCGGGGATCGCAATGTTCTTACGAGCCTTCAAATATGCCTTGTTGACACCGGACTCCATCAATTCCTTGTCGATTTCTACAACGATGGTAGTCTGATTGCCGTTTCTTTCAATGCTGTTGAGTTTCATTTCTGTGTCCTCCATATTTACGGAAGCATTTGCAACCGTTCTTTATAATTTTGTATCCGAGCTATTTTATCAAAGAAAGCCTAAAATGTCTATACTTTTTCGGAAAAATTTTAACCAATAACTGTAAAAGGCTGGAAATTTAACCGGTCTGCTGACAGTAGTCGGTATTCAATGCCGTCCCACAGTCCCTCGATGGCCAGTCCGTGGCTTGCACCGTGGAGATGACCGTAGTAGCAATGCCTGACATTGTAGCGCTGAAGCATCTCGATAATCTCCGGACATTCATAGCCCTTATACTTAGGCGGGTAATGCAAAAATACGATTTTCCGCATATCTCCAGCGGACTTAAGAGAGGCCTCCAGCCGCATCAGTTCCCGGCGAAACACCTTCTCATCGTGCTCTCCGCTGCGCTCCTCTTCAAAGAACCATCCTCGGGTTCCGCAGATTGCCCAATCTCCGTAGGTGTAGTGATTGTTATGCAGGATCAGCTGGTCGAAAAAGTCGTTTTCTTCACAGAATTTATAGAATTTTGCGGCAGTACTCCACCAGTAATCGTGATTGCCTTTCAGTATGATCTTCCTGCCGGGTATTTCATTGATAAACGCAAAGTCCTCTCTCGCCTCCTCAAGACTTAATGCCCAGGAAAGATCGCCCAGGAGAACAGTGGTGTCCTCCGGGGTAATTACGCTGAGAGATTCCTTCAGCTTATCCATATAACCGACCCACGCGCCGCCAAATACATCCATCGGTTTCGGTGCGCCAAGGCATAAATGCAGGTCGCCAATCGCATAAAGCGCCATAAATTCTCCTCAAATCTCGGGTTTTACAGTAGAAAGAAGCAATGTATTTTTGCTCTCACCGGTATTTGCGCGGTAATCCTGGAGACCGCCAAAGCAGATAGCGGCGTCACGGCTGATATTGTAGCCGCTGGAACGCTTCACGCTGCTCTTTACGGAGTCGGCGCGATTTGCGCCAACAGCTGCGGCGTAAAGACCGCCGTTAAGCTCCGAAAGAACTTCTTCTGAAATGCGGTAGACCTTACCTGCGTCCACACAGGCGAGGTATGCATCGCTTTCTTCTTTGCCATAAACATCGTAAATAAGTCTTTCGTAAACTGCCTGGGAGCTACTTTGGGTCTTTGCAGAACCGGTGTTCAACTCTCCGTGGAATATGAAATCCCAAATGGGACTATTTTCGTTACAAACGGTCAGAATTTTTCCAATCGGAAGACCCATTTTCCGGGCATACCAGGCTGCGCAAATTGCAGAGCTGTCTGCCTCGCGGAGAGCGAGGTCCATCTCCCCTGCCTTGGGAATGAGCGTAAAGACACCAAACAAAATGGCAATATCGATAGCGATGGATGCCCAGCCGGCAGGCAGTTTGGACGATCCGGAAAGTCGTCCATACAGAGTTTCTTTAATCAAGCTGTACATTCCGGCGTGATTGTGCCAAAGCTCCGCAACGTCTGTCTTATAGCCAGCAGACTCTATTTTAACAGGGTTTCTGCCAATGCAAAATTCAACATCCCAACCGCTCAGCTGCGCAGAGAAAAAGTAATTAAGAATCTCCGCAACTGCCTCAGAAAAGGACATATTGAGCATCTCCCTAACCTTCTCATCACCGAATGCGCGAAGACGGAAAGGAACAAAAAGTCCGCCGTCCGGCGCGGTTTCGCAGTGAAGCGCCCGGTATGAGGTAAAGGAATCTGTCTTATTTCTCGTGCTTAAATACAGCATGTTTCCATCACTCCTAAAGCGTTATTCCAGAAGATGTTCTGAATGGCCGTTTCATCAAGACCGCGGGCAAGCAGATGCTGAGAAAGTTCTGCGTAGGAATCGATGCCGGTAAAGCCTTGCGGGAGGGCCTCGCAGCCGTCCAGGTCACCGCCCAGAGCGATGTGTTTTCCGCTGGGGTCAAGATCCAGAAAGTGGAAAATATGGTCACAGACCGTATCAATGGTCGCATTATCGCCAAGGAATTCCGTGTAGAGGTTCATACCGCAGACACCGCCTGTTTTGCAGATCTCCAGGAACATCTCGTCTGTAAGGTTACGACCGTGACCACAGACAGATCTGCTGTTGGAGTGGGATGCGATCACCGGTGCGTTGGTAATATCCATAATATCGAAGAATGCCTCATCACTGATGTGGCTGGTATCCACGATCATACCCACACGCTGGGCCTCTTTTACATATTCCCTACCCTGGTCTGTAAGACCTCCGCCGGTAACATTAGAGCCGGCAAGGCAGTTATTTTCGTTCCAACCGAGCGTGGTGATGCGGAAACCGATCTTGTATAGATCCTCCAAAAGCGCGGGGTCATATTCAAATCCGGCGGGACCCTCAATAGAGAGAATTGCGGACATCTTGCCGCTTTCCAGGTTCTTTTTTACATCTTTGGCAGTATATGCCTGCGAGATATACTGATTGCAGATGGCAAGTTCCCGGCGGATTGCGTCCATCTCCCGCTCAAAAATTACGACAGGAGAAACACCGTACCATTTCTGCATATCCGGAGTTGTAAAGCAGGCAAAGCACTGGGCGTAGCCGTCCAGCTTTCCCGCCCGCTCCAGGTCGATATGCAGGTCGTTATGTAAAAGGTTGCGGGTACACTGCATGTCCTTGCCCAGAAGCGCCAATGCGGTATCACAGTGTAGGTCAAATACGGGGAATTTCATTGAAATGCGTCCTCCAAATGGATGATCTCGGGCGACTTTGTCTGTTCGCCCTGGGGGGCATAAATTTCGATCACATCGAATCTCGGCTGAAGGTCTGTGGGATTTTCGTCAAGGTAGATGGCTGCGGTGGTCCGCAGGCGGTTTTGTTTGCCATAGTCCACAAAATCCGCTGCTCTTGCGAACTTATCGGACTTGCGAAGCTTCACTTCCACAAATACGATGTATTTCTTATCACAGGCAATGATGTCTATTTCGCCAAAACGGCTGCGGTATTGTGCCGCAAGTAGTTTATACCGCTTTTTTTGTAAGTATTTGGCAGCCAGGGCTTCACCCCAGGCGCCGACCATGTTATTTCGTCCCATAGAGCTTTTTAAGGAAGGTCATGCGGTGGATCGGACAGGGACCAAGCTCTGCAAGGGCAGCGTAATGTGCCTTTGTGCCATAACCTTTATGGATCTCGAAGCCGTAACCGGGATATTCCTCCGCCATTTGGAGCATATAGTCGTCACGGGTCACCTTGGCAAGAATCGATGCAGCGGCAATGCTTGCGGAAAGAGAATCGCCGTGTACCACAGTCCTTACCGGCAGACCGAAATCCTTTGCCCGGTTGCCGTCAATCAGCGCAAAATCCGGCTTAACGGGAAGCTGGCGGATCGCCCGTTCCATAGCAAGATATGTAGCCTGAAGAATATTGATCTCATCAATTTCCTTGTGGTCTGCAAAGGCGATAGCATAAGCAACAGCTTTTTCTTTTATAATAGGAAACAGTTCTCTTCTGCGCTTATCGGACAGTTTTTTACTGTCGTCAAGTCCGGGAATTTCTATATTCTTCGGAAGTATGACCGCGGCAGCGCACACAAGACCTGCAAGGGGCCCTCTACCTGCTTCGTCTACACCGCAAACCAAGGTATATCCCTGATCATATACTTCCTGCTCAATATTCCACATTGTATCCATTCTTACTGTATATCCTCCGGCATCTCCAGTGTAAAGTGACCAAGCTTACCGCTGCGGTACTCTTCCAGCAGAACTTTTGCCATACGCTCTGTGTTGATCTCGCCTCTTGCAAGGAGGTATCCGCGCTTTCTGCCGGCTTCTTCCAGCAGTTCATATCCCGGGGTCTCTGGGGGCATATCGACCTTGTAGCGCTGACGGACGGTGTCCGGATAGTATTTCCAAAGCAGTTCCATCAGTCGGTATGCCAGCTCTTCGCTATCAATGATACTCTCCTTCACCGCGCCGGTATAAGCCAGCATCATACCCACATTTGGATCTTCGAATTTTGGCCACAGAATACCGGGAGTATCCAAAAGCAGCAGACTGCTATCCACAGTCACCCACTGCTTACCCCGTGTAACACCGGGACGGTTCTCTGCCTTTGCGCCCTTGCGACCGGAGATCTGATTGATCAGCGTGGACTTGCCTACATTAGGAATGCCAACGATCATGACCCGTAGCGGCTTATTCATACCCTTTTCTGCGTTTCTCTGAAGCTTCTCCTTCAAAACAGAGCGGACTGCAGGCTGAAAATCACCGATACCCTTACGGGACTTGCAATCTGTTGCAACAGTCGCCATTCCCTTGCTGCGGAAATAGGCCATCCATTCTTTTGTAGCGTTGGGATCAGCAAGATCCATCCTGTTGAGCACGATGATCCTGGGCTTATTGCCGCAGATGGCGTCAATGTCCGGATTTCTGCTGGATATAGGGATTCTGGCATCCACGATCTCACAGACCGCGTCCACTTGCTTCAGATCTGCTTCGATCTGACGGCGGGACTTGGTCATGTGTCCGGGATACCACTGAATATTCATTTTCTGTGCATCCATTACTTAAGCACTCCAATTCGGTTAAACTGTCTTTCGCCGGCATCGTCCTGACCGGGCAGGAACAGGAACAGAGCCTTGCCGAGAATCTGGCGGATATCAACCAGTCCAATATCCGAGGAACGGCTGTCGATCGAGTCGTTTCGGTTATCTCCCATGACGAAGACGCAGCCTTCCTCCACAGTGATGGGGTATCTGCCGCCTTCGTTCAGATTGGTAGGTGTTTTCGTATAGGGTTCATCCAATGCAACGCCGTCAACGTAGACAACACCGTTCGGAAAATCGATATCCACGGTTTGTCCTTCCGTTGCGATGACGCGCTTGATGATGGGCTCGCCGTCCCGGAAGCTATCTTTGCTTGCAACGATAATGTCACCGGCTTTGGGGTTCGTGTAAAATACCTTACTGACCAAAAGCAGATAATCGCCATCGTACAGTGTATCATTCATAGAGGGACCGGAAACCACAATGACCCGGAACAGAAGGAAGAATACTAACATAATGGCTACGATCGCAACCACAAAGTCATGGAGGTACATAAGCAAAATGTTTTCTTCCTCGTTTTTATTCTCTTTTCTTCGACGGGGCATTTGACCGTCGGTATTAAGCTCTTGAGATTCCATAAATGCCTCCGTAATTGTAATATCTTTACTATTATAAACGATTTTGGGCAATAAAAAAAGAGGGTTTCCCCTCTTTTTTTATTGAATTTTGAATTAGACCCGCTCTTTGACCTTTGCAGCCTTGCCGAAACGCTCACGCAGGTAGTACAGCTTCGCACGGCGAACCTTACCCTTACGGACAGTCTCAACCATAGCAACATTGGGAGAGTGAACGGGGAAAACCTTCTCGCAGCCTACGCCGTAGCTGTTACGACGAACGGTGATGGTCTCACCAATACCGCCGTGCTTACGGGCGATGATGGTGCCTTCGAACACCTGAATACGCTCACGAGAACCTTCCTTGATCCGCACATGTACACGAACAGTGTCGCCGACCTTCATTTCAGGCAGCTCAGGCTTCATGTACTGGCTGGAAAGAGCCTTTACCAAATCCATATCTACGTCCTCCTTAATATTAGGCGTTCATGCGAAGGTTCACCCGGTGATATGGTTCCCGGCCCTGCAGAGGACTCACCTTGATTTCAGACTGCGGTATTATATCATAGTAATTTCGTAAAATCAAGTAGTATTTTCAATATTTTTCCTGTTTTTCACATAAATA
>JAZSAB010000066.1:0-3131 GCA_045601675.1 Faecousia sp. | reverse complement strand
CCCCTTGGGCTGGTTCTTGGACTCGATCCGGTCGATTCGGCCTTCGGTCAGCAGCATCTTATACAGCTTCTGTAAATCCAGAGAGGTGAGTTTGCTCAGCGGGATGTTACCCACATAAGGCTTGATGTGGTTGTTGATGTAACCTTTGTAAGTCTGGTGGGAGGACGGTCTGACTTTCAGCTTGGCGTAGTTTTCAAACCACACATCCATCCACTGCCCCAGTGTGTACTGTCCGGCCTTGACGATATCCAATCCCCTGGTTTCCTCAATGGCCCGTTTCAGTTTTTCCTTGACCTCTGCCTGGGTTTTGCCCAGCACATTTTTGTAAATGGGTTTTCCGGTCGTTGGGTCATGCCCCGCTGTATACCGTCCCTCCCATCTGCCATCTTTCCGCTTACGGATATTACCTTCGCCGTTGGCGCGTTTTTTGGCCATGCAGTTTCACCTCCTAAAGGTTTTTATCATTGGTCAGGCATCTCATTTTGAGTGTGCGCACTCTGACGGGCTCGTTCCTCTTCCTCTTTGGCGAAGGAGTAGGGCGGTTCCGCTGCAAGTTCCTTTTGAATACCGCAGGCGAGACGGTAGCCGCAGGTGAAGCTGTGCAGGGTGGCGACTCCACGCAGGTCATCCTCCATGTCTACCAGTCTGAGGAGAAGTTTCTTTTCCTCCTTTTCCAGCCGGGAAGAGAGTTCTTTGTGCGCCTGATTAATCTTGTCAGCCAGTTCCTGTAGTAACAGGGGCTTGGTTTCAAACTGCCTTTGCAGCGCTTTCATGTAATCGCACATTCGAGTGGCCTCCGTTTTGGGTTTTGCAAACACACAATACCGGAAGAGCCGACGAATAGCCAATGAAAGAAGTGCCGACATAGAAAATTCTACGAAAGCAACAATTCCTTTTGTAAGAAAAAAGTGTGTTATTCCCGTTAAAAAGATGCGGTACTTCGCCCATGGCGAAGTACCGCTTTCTTGCTAAAACTGCATTGTTCCGAAAGTCATTTCGGGTTCCTGCATGGTAAAATCCTGTGCCTGATGCTGTGTCATCACGCGCTCATACGCAGGATAGATTATAAGTTCATACCGAGCATGGAGATAGGCCTTATAAAAGTCCTTCTGCAGATCCGTAACGTAGGGCACTGCATCAATAAAAGCACCAATTTCATCCATATCGATTTGCGGGACCATCCGTTGGAGCGCAGCATTGCAATCTGCATTTTGCCCAGAACTCAGGAAATCATTGTAGTTCAGCTTATTGCCGCCAAGTTTGATTGCGGATGTAGGGAATTGAAAGATCCTTGCATTCATCTGGTCTGTGTTGCTCAGCACGGCCCGCATCGTCTCTTCGCTGGCCTGTGGCAGCAGACAGCTTCCGCAGTCGTAGACCGGGGCAATCCTGGCCGTTTGCGTGGTATTGTCATACAGGAAGCCCCAGTTCCCATTGTGACGGTCAAAATTCCCCAGAAACGCATCCATTACAAACACATTCCAGAAATGGTCCTGCAATTCTGCCGGGTTTACAAATTGCTGCCTTTCAATCGTGTCCAGAATGTCGCTCAATTCCGTTCCGGTGCCGCCGTGTTCGGAGTCGATGACCGTGTTCTTTATGGAGCAGAAGTCAAACAGTTTGCTGCCATCAGCGGTAAAATCCTTGCACGCGCAAACCACTTTCGTTTTACCGTTCACATCGAAAGTTCCTAATATTGTTTCCTGCGCAGTGATCCCGACCATATTAAAGATGCTGCTGGCAATGTGCTCACTGATACAGCTGTTGATATAGGACATTTCTGTTTTCTTGCCCTCTCCGGACGGCGGAAATTTTACCATATACTGCTCGCCCTGGTATTCGATCGCGATCTTTTTTCCGTTTGCGCCGTTGTAGGCATTTCCAAGCAGTCGCTTACAGTTCGTAAAATCAGGCATTCCAAATCACCTCCAAAGGTACTTTTTTCGCAAGTAATCCGCATGTTCCGGCGTGATCAAACCGTCGCTGATCTCGGCCATATTAATGCTTCCGTACAGTTCTCCCCAATAGCAATCCAGCAGTGTGGAGCCGGTTTTCAACGCTGATTTGAATGCGTCCAGATCGCGCTGCAGGTAAGCAGGGAGTCCGTACTCGTAGGAGCGCTCACGCATCATTTGGACTCGTTCAAGACGAATCTTCTCTTCCACAGCGCTTTTCAGCAGGATCTCCATAGAGACGTTCAATGCTTTCGCCAAACGGTACAAGGTTTCCCCCGAACATTTCTCAATACGAGTCTTGCCGCTGCACAAGTCATTCAGTGTTGCGTGGGGCACACCACTTACCTTTGCGACACGGTATTTAGTCAAGCCGCTTTCGATTATGATCTCATTTATACTCATACTTATCACCACCTGCATTATATCGGCGTACCGATATAATGTCAATAGTAATAGCGTGTCACATATTGCCGTTCATATTCGCCGATCGATGTCATGAGCAATAGTTCAGACATGTCATTCTACGAAAGCAACAACGCCAATGCTGCGTATCGATCCTGAGTTAGGAGGCTTTCCATTGTCTACAGCGGCCCAAAATAATACCATGTTCGAAGAACTTTACGAATAAGATTTTACATACTCATACCACCCATACCGCCGATGCCATGATACTGCTGGTACTCCATATCCTGCTCTTCCTCCAGCTCTTCTTCAGGCTCCTCATCGTAGGCGGCGCAGGGATCATCCACGATCTCCTGTTGGGTGTTGTTCTCATCCATGTCAGAGTGTTCGTAGTCATCCTCCTGTTCCTGCCGATGCTTCCGCTCTGTGCGGAGCAGGTCACCCAACAGCAGGCTGGCGTAGTAGAGTTCCTTGGCAGGGTCATGCTTTTTCTTCTGTTGCTCGTCATCGTCATCCACTACCCGCACGACTCGCTCCAGTTTTCGTCCCATCTGCAGCATCATCTCGATCTCCTGCTCACTGTGGTGAATGGTCTCCAGATGGAACCGGTCATTGTCGCCTGTGAGCATGGCATCGAAGATAGAGGCCACACCACACACTGCGTCGTCCACCGTGGGAAGCCGTTCGCCGTATTTGGTAGCATCCCTGCGCTGTTCCAGATACGCCGCACCGCCCATGGAAAGGTACAACTCCATGTTACCGCGGAGCAGTGCC